>JAIFLC010000203.1 GCA_020049295.1 Bacteroidota bacterium | reverse complement strand
TGCGGAGAGAGGGGGATTCGAACCCCCGGTACCCTAATCGAGTACGTCAGTTTAGCAAACTGGTGGTTTCAGCCACTCACCCACCTCTCCTGAAAAAGTTCGACAAAAATATAAAATAGATTTACAACAGCAAAATATTAAGAATAAATAATACCTAATTCAAAAATCTAATTACAAATAATCAATATATCAATAACCAAGATATAAAACTAAATCATTTCAACGGTTAATCCTTTTTCAATAAGCTCATTTTTAATCTGGCTAAGCTGATTGTGTTTGCCTCTTTTTATCTGGCAGTTTCCGCTATAATGAACCAGATAGGTGCATTGTTCAGCTTGTATCTCATCATGGTTGCAGATTTCAATCAATGAACTGATAACATAATTAAAATCATGTATATCGTCATTATAAAGGATGAGTGAATAGTCTTTCCCATCGTTCGAACTCATTTCGTAATTTGGATCCTGCTCGTACTTTCTTCTGATGTTCATAAAATATTTACTAATCGGTTTTTAAAGGGCCAAATATACAACAATATTAGCAATTAAGCACAATAAAGATAGTTTAATGGGTCATCTTACGAGCCTGATCAACTGGAATTTTAATTTCACCAAAAAATGCGTGTATTTCAATCTCTTTGTTTACAATCGGTTCGAGTTTCTTCTTAATGGCATATGTTTCCTCAAAACTTACAAACCATTCGATAGAAATAAACAAAATATTACCTTTTAATTCTTTATTGATTTTGGCTTTATCGGATATTTGAATCTTGATTTTGTCTAATAAAACGGTATCCTGATTGGTTAATTCAAATTTAAGCGTAAATTGAATTAACAATTCATCGGGGTCAATTTGGTTGGTACTATTACTTGTAAGATTTTCGGATGCATTACCAGGTGGCTGTTTCGTTTCCAATTTTGTTGCATCATTTATGGGAATTACCTTGCCATTGTTAAAAGCTACAATATAGGCATCTTTATAACCCTTTGCCTTAATTTTGGGAAGTACTTTTTCGGCATCTTTAAGTTGTAAGAACTTCCCAGTATAATATTTTCTTAAATTGCTTCCTTGTTTAGTTATGCAAGATATGGGTGTAAAACCATGAAACGAATCTGGCGATTTTACCGAATTAAAGGCTCCTAACTGAATCATATAAACAATACCTTTGGGTAGTTTTTCATTGGTAGGAATTGGTTTTTTTGCAGTATAAACCGAAGGTGTTTTGATATAGAAACTTACCTCTGGGTTTTCATTAACTACTTCATTATCATTATTATTAATCTGTTCTATTTGCCTGAAACTAATACTGTCATTTATATTAGTTTTTGCAACCAACGTATTATTCTTATTTTTTGGTATTGATTCCAGATTGGATTTTTCTTGTTTTACCTCATAGCTTGATGTTTTGTTAGCAAGATTCAATTGTTCAATTTCTCTTACACGCTCATATAACTGATCAGCAATTTTTTGCATTGAATAAATACTGCTTTCAAGTTGGATTAATTCGTTACTTAATTTTTTCTTTTGCTCTTCGGTTTGGGAATCACCAAATTGGGATCTTTTAGAATCGATTACCCATTTAAGTGAATCAGCCCTGAGTTGATATTTCATCGCTTCGTTCAGAATACTATCGTATTCACTTTTAAATAAGAAACTATCTTTTGTTTCAAGTTTTATAAACTCACCCTGATCATTCTTTGGTTTATTGTTTTTCTCTGCTTTTTGATCATTTTTATCAACTAAATTAATCTCCAATTTTGAGGCTATAATAAGTTCATTATAAGATATTTGTTCAATTTGAGGATTGTCATTTATATATTTTATGCGATATACATTCAACTCCTCCACAGTGCAATCTCGAGACGAACTTAAAAATGCATATTTTTCATCAGGTGAAGGAACAAAAAAGAAATCATCACTTGTCGAATTAATCGGGAAACCTAGATTTTCGGGTTTACTCCATTGTTTCTTTTCCCAACTCCAAACGGTACGGTAAATATCGTATCCGCCCATAGAATAATGACCTTTACTGGCAAAATATAAGCTTGAACCATCTGAATGTAAGTAAGGAAAGTTATCATCAAAGGGAGTATTTATAATATCTCCAACATTTTCAGGCTCGCTCCAGGTGCCATCTGCTTTTCGTGTTGATTTATAAATATCCAGATCACCACGTTTATCGTTTCTCATCGAATAATAAATAACCTCATTCCTTTCTGGATTATTGGGCATATACATAGCTGAAAATCCTGTTGTACTGTCTATTTGAGATTTTATTAAGCGATTACGATGACCAAATTTGCCCTCCAATTCTGGAATAATATATTGCTCATGGAATGAGTCTCTTTTTATATTAATTTTACTTATAACCACTGGGATAACTATACTCGAAGTAAGTGATTTGGCATTAATTGTTTTATTTATATGATTCTGCAAATCGTATTCTTTGGCTTTATTTTTTGATGCTTTTTTTTCAAACCAGTTATAATTTTTAAGGGCATCATCAAAAAAATAAGAATTATGATAAGCCAATCCAAGATAAAAATAAACATCATCAGGTACATCGTTAGTAGCAGCAAGTCGTAGTCTTTTTAATCCTTTTTCAGGATTCTTTTCGAGAAACAAAAGGCAAACTCCTGTATAGTAGTTATATGTTGGATCTTTTGGATACTGTTCGTACATTTTCTGAAAATATCCATAAGCCTTTGAATAATCTTTATTTTTAAAGTTGATATGAGCATCTTTAAGTTCATCCAAATCAGTTGCTTTCTTTTCTTGTGCAATAACTGAGAAAGTAACTAGCAGTATAAGTGAAAAACAGAATATCAAATTTAAAAACCGTTGAACCATGATTTGATTTAAAAAATTTAATTACAAATGTAATATACCTGAACCACAGGTAAAAGAAAAACGAATTAAGATTTTATTATTATCCGTGAAAAGTTACAAAAAAAGGATTGCCATAAAGGCAATCCCTAGAATCCTAAAAACAATTAACACTAAATTTTACCTGCTTCTTTAAGGGCTTTCTCAAGCTGGTTTACCAACTCATCCATTCTTTTTACAACAGCTAAAAATGGTTCTTTGGTATTTAAATCAACACCTGCTTTTTTAAGCAATTCAACAGGATAATCATTTCCTCCAGATTTTAACATTGTTAAATATCGTTCCTGTGCATTTACAGCATCCTGTTTTGTTTTAGCTTTTGTTATCTGAGTAAATAAGCTTTGTGATGCTGAAAACGAAACGGCATAGTTATAAACATAATAATAGTATCCAAAGAAATGGTGAACACGTGGCCATGCATATCCAAAGTTTGCTGATCTTTCGAGAATATCGCCATTGTATTTTTTATCGATTTCAGTATACGTATTGGCAATAATATCGGCATTCATAGGTAAGTCTTTTTCAATCATGTTATAAAGAGCTAACTCAAACTCTGCAAATTGCGACTGGCGATAGAATGTGCCGGAGATATTATCGATGGCTTGCACCAGTAATGCTATTCTCTCATTTGGCGTTTTAGCATTTTTAATCATGTAATCGAGTAGCATATTTTCATTAAAAGTTGATGCTACTTCAGCAACCATTGAAGCATATTCTGAGTATTCATAAGGCTGATATTTACTGCTTAGCATACTGTGCATTGAATGTCCCAGTTCATGAGCAAGAGTAAAAACATTATCACGGCTTTCGTTCCAGTTCATCAGAATAAAAGGATGTACACCATAAATGCCCCAACTATATGCTCCGGTTTGTTTGCCTGGTTTTTCATATACATCAACCCAGCCACCTTGTAAAGCTGTTGCTAGGAGCTTATTATATTCATCACCCATAGGTTTGAGACAATTCTGAACCATGTTTACCGCTTCTTCCCATGAATATGATTTTGTAAAATCAGAAATTTCGTACGATTCATCAGAAAAATAGTATTTCTCGAGTCCAAGTGCTTTTTTACGAAGTTCGCGGTATTTTAATAACGATGCTGTATTATTTCCGGCTACTTCGATAAGATTGTTATAAACATCTTTAGAAATGTTGTTCGATTGTAAAACTGCATCCAGAGATGATTCGTAACCTTCTAACTGAGCACTTGCCCAACGTGCATTTCCAATTCCCATCCAAATATCAGTATAGGTATTTTTATTTTTAGCATACACATCTTCGCGAGCCAGGGCTGTTATTTTACGATCGTCTTGATTTGGATTTGTTGTATAAACCTTTGATGCTGCTGCCGGACTAGTTACAATCTCTTCGCCAGTAGATAAAGTAACTTTATGGTACTCCATATCGGCTTTAGAAAGTGAATTGTAGGTGTTTGAGGATGCAGCTAGAGCTTTACTATAATAAGTAAGTGTTTGTTGTGTTTGCTCATCTAAGATATGGGCTAATTGACGATAAAAACTATCGAAGCTATGCTCATAAATTGCCAGTTCCTTATTTTCTTTCATCCAACCTTCAATCTTTTCTTTCGGAATAGTTTTTAATTCTGGCTGAATCCATGCAGTGTTGCGGCTAAACTCAATAAATACAGTTTGTAATTCTTGTAGTTTCGTTAAATACATTGGATTTTTTCCATCTATATCCTTACTTAATGAGGCATAAACATATAATTTACTACTTACTTGAGATAATTTTTCAGAGAACCTCTTGTAATCGAGCATTATTTGAGCGCTTTCACCCAGGTGTCCTTTAAAATCCATATACTTTGGGATTTGTGTTTTAATCCATTCAAGGTCTACTTTCCAGGCATCCCAATCGGCATAAATATCGGTTAATCGCCAATTGTATTTGTAATGATCTTCTGTTAATTCGGGCTTTGCAATTTGCTGTGCAAATGAGCCGGTAAAAACCAGCATCAGTAAAATAGTGATCAGTTTTTTCATGTTCTTATTTTTAGTTTTCTTGTTCTTTAGTTGTTTATCGTTTTGACAAACTTAAATGTGAAAAGTTTAATGATTGTTAGTTATCTAAATCTTAATTACTTAGGTCTTGATTGATGTCATGTATTTTTTATGCAGGCATAAACTTACAATATTTTTGCTGAATTTGTAACCTGTTTTAAAAAGGTGTCGTCAGAGTAATAAAACAATGTTTAACTAAAACGTATACAACTATGGATTTTGATTTTTTAGTAGGAATTGCATTTTTTGCAACAGTTTATGGAATATTTCACTTATATATTCGTCGCAAAGAACGACTTGCCTTAATTGACAAGGGCTTAACAGCTAATATATTCACTAGTGAAGCAAATGTATCACCGAGTTTAAAGTTTGGCTTGCTATGTATTGGTATAGCCGTTGGTTTTCTAATTGGTGGTATCTTGGAAACAACAACAGAACTTGAAGAGGGCGTTGCTTATCTTTCAATGGTTTTCCTTTTCGGTGGCCTGGCTTTGGTAATTTATTATTTTATTGCTAAACAACACGCAAGAAAAGAATAAGCAAATCGATCACAAAAGAAAAATGGAATAAAGCCAACTGGTTTATTCCATTTTTTTATCAATTATTCAGTTTTAAATCTAATCATATCAACGATTGCTTTCGAGCAAACCGGGCAAAAACCTTTTGCTTCGTTGCTTTTCATTCGGCAATCCATCATGGGGCTATAAACACCTTTGCTTACATATCCACCACCTTCGAAAACACCAACAATATCTTTATTCTCAGCTGCTCGGGGAGTTGGAATAGCTGTTTTAGCATCTATCATCGATTTCCACTTTTTATCAAAGTTTATGAGTGTAGTTAAATTTGGAGACCAGGGTTCAATGGTTGTATTGTAAAAATCCAAATAGGATGTGGATGAATCGTAATATTCATCGCCTAATCCTGCAAATGAATGACCAAACTCATGAATAAAAACCTTGTCGGATAAAAAATGATCAGCAGAGAAAACGGCAAAATGATTGTATACTCCGCCGCCGCCATATATATCAGTATTAACAATTATGCAAATTTCATCATAAGGAACCACTCCGGCAATATCTCTTACCGATTCAATATCGGGTGTTGTAAGATATCTTTCGCTATCGAATGTGTAAAAACTGCTATTCACAATAGTTTTGCGATAAACGCCCTTGCCCGGAACATCTGTTCCTGATTCTTCGGACGCAGAATTCACAATCCAGATATTGAATTTATTTGAATTTGATTTATATGGTTCCTGACTAAAAAGATAATTAACAATTTTCTTTACATCGTTCTCAAATTTTTCCATTTCTGCACTTGTATATCCTTCAGCCAAAAAAACAAGATCAACATTATTGGCTGGACCACCATTATCCACTAGTTTTTTATAAGGTATAGTTTTGGTTTCGGGGTTAATAAAATAGTCTTTTGGGTTAATGGTGGTTTCAAATACTGTTATAAAATCACCTTCCCACTTACGACTATAAATCTTAAGTATTACATGATTTTTAGGGTAGGGAAAGGTTATGGTTTGATAATAGCTTCTATCAACCTGTTGAGCTTCAGTGGTGGTTTGCCACTCCTCAAAAAGGGTACAAAATCCTCTCGAGAAAATAACTGTACCTGACTCCGGATTAATTACTTCGAATTTATATTCGCCATAATCAAACCAGTCGATAAGGTTCGTTTTTGTACCTCCCCAAAAAGGTTCTTTTTTGATTTGCTCAAGATACAACTTTTCGGTTTTTGCATTGCCTGCAAAAATAAAATCAACCCGCATACTTTCGTTGGTAAAATAGGTCGAGTATTTATCCTGAGAATAAGTAATCAGGGCGAAACAGATGAAAAGTAAGGTTTGTAATAGTTTCATAGTGGTTGGTTTTGTTTAATTAAATATAAGCAGTAATTTTGAAGACTAATTTACAAATTAACTACAAAAATCACTTGATTAGACTATGAATTCGGAAATTGGATTAAAAATAAAGGAATGGTTTTTAAGTTATGGATTTACAAATGATCATGCCTTATATGCAAAAACAGCTGTAATTATTATATCGGTACTTATAATTGCTTTTATTGCTTATTTTATTACAAAAACTACTCTCGTTAATATCATTCATAATTTTGTTAAGAAAAGCAAGTCTGAGTGGGATGATATTTTATTAAACCGAAAACTCCTAAACCGATTATCTCATTTAGTACCAGCAATCATAATTTACGGATTTATCATTAATGGTTTGAGCGATTTTCCTGTTTGGCAGGGTAAAATTCTATCCGCAATTAATATTTATATGATATTGATTGGGATGCTTATAATTAATGCATTCCTCGATGCTGTGCATGAGGTCTATATGACTTTACCTGTGGCAAAAGACCGACCAATAAAAGGTTATCTCCAAACAATAAGTATTATTGTGATTTTTATAGGTAGTATATTTATTATTTCGATATTAATTGGAAAATCACCTTATAAATTACTGGCAAGCTTAGGAGCTGTTGCAGCAATTCTTTTACTTATTTTTAAAGATAGCATACTCGGATTGGTTTCTGGTATTCAGCTTTCGGCAAATCAAATGGTGAAAATTGGTGATTGGATAACGATGCCTAGCCGAAATGCTGATGGTGATGTCCTCGAAATTACACTTAACACTGTAAAAGTTCAGAACTTTGATAAAACGATTGTTACTATTCCAACCTATGCGCTTATGTCAGAGTCTTTTCAGAACTGGAAAGGAATGGAAGATGCCCGTGGTCGAAGGATAGCCCGTGCTATTTATATTGATCTGAAAACAATTAAAATTT
This sequence comes from Bacteroidota bacterium, assembly GCA_020049295.1. Taxonomy (GTDB): domain Bacteria; phylum Bacteroidota; class Bacteroidia; order Bacteroidales; family UBA12077; genus UBA12077. Next base: position 13,442 of record JAIFLC010000203.1, on the reverse strand, counting down.
GTGATGAACCATTGCTCGAACGTTTTAAAAATATTAAGCTTATTAAAGATTATCTTATCGAAAAACAAGCTGAAATAGAAGCACACAATAAAACATTAGGAGTCGAAAATGATCGTCTGAGTGGAAGAAATCTTACTAATATTGGAATTTTTAGAAAATACTGTGAGATATATCTTGATAATCATCCAAAGTTGTACCCGCTTAATTCACCCTATAGTTTACTTGTAAGGCATTTACAACCTACCGAAAAAGGAATACCCTTGCAGATTTATGTTTTTTGTAAAGAAACATCATTTGTTGAGTTTGAAAAGGTGCAAGCCGATATCTTTGATCATATTCTGGCAATAATTCCTGAATTTGAACTTGCTGTTTTTCAAAGTCCTTCAGGTGATGATCTTAGAAAACTTAAACTTTCAGCATTAACCTAATTCATATGCGTATACTGTTGCTAATCATATTGTTGCATTTATCGTTTGGATTAAAAGCCCAAAAAATATATTCTGTTCAGTATGATTATCAGGCGGATGTTAAGGTTTTTGTAACTAACTACGATTATCAGGCCGACTTATTGGTTTTTAAAGTAAAATACGATTACCAGGCAAAAGAAAACCACGGCTTATGGTATTTTACTGATTATGATTATCAGGCAGATAAAAAGATTTTCTTTACTCAATATGATTATCAGGCAGATTTAAAAATATATTTTGTAGAGTACGATTACCAAGCCAAATGGAAAAATATGAATAAAATGCATCTTTTATATTGAAAAGATAGTATAAGGTTAAAGATATAGCTTAGAAAAAATCCTCATGACATCAGAATCGCAAAATAATAGAAATAAGGCCAATACGAAGAAAGAGGATTCGACTGATATCGATAAACCCAATGAAAAGAGTGATATAACCTCTTTCGAAGATTTGAGTTTGTTGGAGCGTGTAGAAGATCTAAAGTCTGTTCAGTTTACTCTATCAAGGCAATATACAGATCTGGAAACCAAACGTAAAGAACTTGAGTTGCAGCAGAAAAAACTCGAAGAGTCAAGCGAAAAATTCAGAGGTCGTACTATCGAACTTTTTGGTAAGATGGTTGATCTAAAAAGAGCAAAAAAAATTATCAGTCAACAGAATGAACAGCTCGAAAAACAACAATATGAAATAGCTATTCAGCAAGCTCAACTCGAAAGTACAAACCAGAAATTCAGAGAGCGAACCATTGAGTTATTTGGTAAAATGGTCGATCTTAAAAAAGCAAAAAAGACCATTAGTTTACAAAATGATGAGCTTGAGCAGCAGCGTAAAAAATTACATGAGCTAAATGCAAGTAAAGACAAATTCTTTTCGATTATTGCTCACGATTTACGTAATCCTATTGCAGGATTTTTAAACCTTACCGAGATTTTATCGGAAAATTTTTCTTCTTTCTCTGAGAAAGAAAGTAAAGAGTTTATAGACTTAATGAATCACGCATCGAAACAACTTTATAATTTGCTCGAGAATCTTTTACAATGGTCGCGATCACAAACTGGCAGCATTCCTTATGAACCCAAACAGATTACATTAAAAACAATTGCAGAAAATACAATTGATCTGCTCATGATGAATATTGAGAATAAGAAAATAAAGATTCATATTAAAATTGATGACCATTGCAGGGTATATGCCGATGAAAATATGATTACAACTGTAATCAGAAACCTCATTACCAATGCCATTAAGTTTTCAAACCTGAATGGACTAATTACCTTAAGGGCAGATTGTGTAGATGATAACGTAGAAATTTCGATTATTGATAATGGTGTTGGTATGAAAAAAGAAGATCAGGATAAACTTTTTCAAATTGATAAACACCATACTACACAAGGCACCTCAAACGAAACAGGATCGGGATTGGGATTAATACTGTGTAAAGAGTTTGTTGAGCGTAATGGTGGGAAAATTTGGGTCGAAAGCGACTTGAATAAAGGTTCCACCTTTAAATTTACACTACCTTTTTCTAAAACAAATTAGATTTATAACCTTTGTTTTACGGCCTCATACATTATTATCCCTGCAGCTACAGAAACATTTAACGATTCGATCTCGCCAAGTATTGGGATTTTTACCAGCTTATCACTAATTCTTAAATATTCAACTTCAACGCCTTGGTCTTCAGAACCTACGAGGATTGCCGTAGGAACGGTAAAATCAGTTTGGTAATAATAGTCTTCTGCTTTTTCGGTTGCTGCAATAACTTGCAGTCCGCTTGATTTTAAAAATTTTATGGTTTGAAGTAAATTTTGAACTCGGCAAACGGGTATTTTATGCAAGGCTCCGGCCGATGTTTTAACAGCATCACCCGATATTCGTGCTGAGCCTTTTTCGGGGATTATAATTGCATCAACTCCTGCACACTCAGCCGTTCGGGTTATAGCTCCAAAATTTCGAACATCGGTAACTTTATCTAAAATTACCACAAATGGAGTCTTTCCGGCTTCAAATAACGAAGGAATAATCTGTTCTATATTCTGAAACTCAATTGGCGAAATAAATGCGATAACTCCCTGGTGATTTTTTTGGGTAATTCTGCTTATTCTTTCGTTAGGTACTAATTGATAAGGTATTTGAAGTTCATTTATCAGGGTCATAAGTTCATGACTTAATTCACCTGTTAATCCTCGACGAATAACTAATTTGTCGATTAGTTTGTCAGCTTTTATTGCCTCAATAACGGCACGTATGCCAAAAATAAAATCTTTTTCTTCTTTCATCACTTTTATGGTTGAAAATAGTATACTTCTCCGCTGTTCCACATTTTTACATTCTCTTCCCATCCTGTAATTTTCTGTTTTGCTCGGTTTAACACAAAATGGTTAGTTGTAAATTGGTGTTCTGTTTTCTCAAAGTTAAAAACAACACTAGGTCCCATATCAGTAGGACTATAAATCCATCGTTCTTCTTTTGCCGATTTATACAAGTAATCGGGTGATCCGTAAACGATATAAACCATTCCTCTGTCGGTTTGCCAACCTGGCTTATAGGATGTAAAGAATTTGTTGGCATACATTACTCGGGTATAAAAAATCTTAATCAGCTCACGTGATCGGTTTGCATTTTTTGCTTTCGATAACCAAAAATTATCTACCATAAGTTTGGTTGTTCTTCCATTTGTTGAATCATCGTTGCAACTACCAATAGCCGTAATATAAATCAATGGTTCAATCAACTGGCATGGTGTAACTACATTTGGAAAACTGATTCCGTAATTTTGAAGTAAAAATCCACTTTCAGAAGTTTTTGAAGGATTAAAAACATAGTTACCTTCCTGGGTAAAATCATCATAATTAATCGAATCGGGATAACAGATAAATGTAGAATCATGTAAAGTTAAAGAATCAATAAAAGTTCTCTGATCGTTGGGTGGGAGTGGAGTTATAAAATCCCTCTTATAAAACGAAACAAAAAGTGAATCAAATTTTTGATCGTAGTGTTTTATTTTAAAAGGTTTATTAGAATTTATATAGGGTTCAAAAAAGATTTCATTGGTTGCTGAATCGGTAATTACAAAATCCTGTTGATTGAATCTTTCAGTTCTGTTTATTGTTTCAAAAATTATTCTGCTTGTTTTTCTGTTCTGATCCGAAACTTCAATCTCAATTAAATAATTCTTTTGTTTTTCTGTCGGTATAGGTATTTCAAAAAAATGATATTCGGCAGATTGTTTCTTCTCTATAGAATAGACAACAGAGCCTGAATCTGAAAGTTGCTGATTATCATTGATTTCATACAACATATAACTCACTTTAATACTAGCTTGTAGTTTGTTTTCCTTATTCGCTTGATTAAATAATAACTCTTGCTGTCGGGTACGGATGTAAACGGTAGATGAATCATCATTTTTGCTATAAATACGAATGTCGGGAAACAATGAAACGAAATTTGGATCGTAAAGTGAATCAAAACTACGTGGTTTCGATGTTTTTTTTGATGAGGAGCAGGATATTAATAAAGCTATTACTATAAAAACAACAACCGTACTTAGTTTGGGTAATTTCTTTTTGATAAAATCTGCACTTATCATATTAATCTGCGTTATCTGCGTTCTATTTGTACAAATCTAAGAAAATGAGAATAATGAATTCCTTAAAATCTTATTTTTCTTTTTCGAGCAATATTTTTTCAAGTTCTTCGTGCAATTGCTCCCATGTTTTCATCTCATTTTCGAGCTGTTGCTTCAGTAAATCATAATCTTTAAATAATGTTGGTTTCTGAGCTATTATAATTGGATCAGACAGTTGCTGTCCCATTTTTTCAAGATCGATTTCTAGTTGGCTTACTTTAAGCTCGCAGGTTTTAATTGTATTTTCAACTTTTCTAATCTGCTTATCGAATTCTTTTTTCTCGATATAGGCTAATTTATTGTCCGATTCTTTCTTTTCTTTTCCTGATGATTGTTGTGCTTTACGTTCCAGTTCTTTTAGGTTTTCGAGTTTGCGTTTCTGCAAAAATTCAAAAATTCCACCCAGGTGTTCTTTTACATTCTGATTTCTAAATTCATATATTTTGTCAACCAAACCATCTAAAAATTCACGATCGTGCGAAACCAAAATAAGGGTTCCTTTAAAATCCAATAATGCATTTTTCAGAATATCCTTCGATCGCATATCAAGGTGATTTGTTGGCTCATCGAGTACAAGCAGGTTATATGGCTGGAGTAGTAACTTTGCCATAGCAAGTCGTGATCTTTCGCCACCCGAAAGAACTTTTATTTTTTTATCAATATCATCACCACTAAATAAAAAGGCACCAAGGATATCACGAATCTTTGTCCTCACATCGCCAACAGCAATGTCGTCAATGGTTTGGAAAACCGTTTTGTTTTCGTTCATTATTTCGTCCTGATTTTGGGCAAAATATCCGATTGATACATTATGACCAACTTTTAGCGAACCAGTATGTTCAAGGTTTTCGACAATAATTTTTGAAAGAGTTGTTTTCCCTTCGCCATTTCGACCCACAAAAGCAACTTTTTCCCCACGATGAATCGTTAAATCCACATCTTTAAAAACGGTTAAATCGCCATAATTCTTTGTTAATCCACGGGCAGTAATAGCGACATCACCAGATCGTGGGGCTGGAGGAAATTTAATATTCATCGAAGCCAGATCTTCCTCATCTACTTCAATGCGGTCTATTTTATCGAGTTGTTTTATTCGTGATTGAACCTGAACGGCTTTGGTGGCTTTATATCTGAATCTTTCAATAAATTCTTCTGTTTCCCCAATCATCTTTTGTTGATTTCGGTAAGCTGACATTTGCTGTTCGCGCCGTTCTTTTCGTAACACAACATACTTGGAGTAAGGCACATTGTAATCATAAGCTTTACCGAGCGAAAGTTCTACAGTTCGTTTTGTTACATTATCGAGAAAAGTACGATCGTGAGAAATAAGTACAACAGCTCCAGGATATGCGATTAAAAAATCTTCGAACCATTGAATAGCTTCAATATCGAGGTGATTTGTAGGCTCATCGAGTAATAAAACATCTGGTTTTTGCAAGATAATTTTTGCCAGCTCAATTCGCATTCGCCATCCACCGCTGAACTCAGCTGTTTGTCTTGTGAAATCTTTTGTCTGAAAACCTAAACCGAGCAACGTTTGTTCAATATCGGCATCAATTGCACCGCCACCCATCATTTGATAACGGTCTGATGCTTCGGTTAAATCATGGATCAGTTTTAAATATTCGGCTGATTCATAATCAGTGCGGCTCGATAACTGAATATTTATTTCTTTGATTGTCTTATCCAGTTTTAAAACCTCAGAGAATGCTTCGCGTGCTTCTTCAAATACCGAATTATTGTCAGTACAAATCATGTGTTGAGGTAAGTATCCAATTCGTATTTTGTCTGGAATGGTTACCCTGCCTTTGGTAGGTGATTGCAACCGCATAAATATTTTCAGCAAGGTTGATTTTCCTGATCCATTTTTACCTACCAAACCAATGCGGTCTTTAGGGTTTACCATAAAGGAAACATCATTAAATAACTGGAATCCACCAAACTCAACCGTAAGCTGATCAACCGAAATCATAAACTCTTAATTTAATTCGCAAAGATAACACAAACTAGACAATATTTTCTCGTATCATTTTTATCTTTATAACTTAGAGCTTTCAGCTTTCAGCCTTTAGCTTCTAGCTTCTAACTTCTAGCTTCTATACCCTATACCTCTATACCTCTACCTCTATACCTTTTTCCCCTATACCAATTCCAATTAAAACCCTATCTTTGCAGCATAAAAATTAAAGTTGTGGGAAGAGATAGAAGAAAACTGCCAATTATTGAGAACGTTGAGATTACGAACGTTGCTGCTGAGGGAAAAGCAATTGCAAAAATAGATAATAAAGTGATATTTGTTACGCAAGTTGTTCCTGGTGATATTGTTGATGTTCAGGTAATTCGCAAGCGTAAAAGCTTTATGGAGGCTGTTCCTATTCTATTTAAAAAATATTCTGAAATACGTGAGAAACCATTTTGCCAGCATTTTGAGATCTGTGGTGGTTGCAAATGGCAAAATCTGCCTTATACCGAGCAAATAAAATACAAACATCAACAGGTAATTGATAATTTGCAACGAATTGCAAAGGTTGAATTACCCGAAATCGATTACATTCTTCCATCCGAGAAAACTACGTTTTACAGGAATAAACTGGAGTTTACCTTTTCGAATAGCCGATGGCTTACAAAAGAAGAAATTGCCAACGAGGGGAAACTCGAAAGAAACAGTGCTCTTGGTTTTCATGTTCCTAAATATTGGGATAAAATCGTTCAGATCGACAAATGCTGGTTGCAACCCGAACCATCGAATAAAATCAGAAATGAGGTAAAAAAATATGCCGACCAAAACGAGCTAAGTTATTTTGATCTCCGCAAACAGGAAGGTTTTTTGCGAACACTTATTATCCGAACTTCTTCAACCGGCGAATTGATTTCCTGAGATATCATCTCTGATGTATATAATTAACTCAAAATCGAATGACTCAATTACTGATCAGGAAGTTCTTTTATTTAGTGGTAAGGATCATATTTTTGAACAGATGGAAGAATTGAAGTTTAAAATTGGCCCAAAATCATTCTATCAAACCAACTCAGACCAAGCATATAATTTATACAAAATTACACGCGAATTTGCCGGATTAACAGGTAATGAGATTGTTTATGATTTGTATACCGGTACCGGAACTATTGCAAACTTTGTGGCTAAAAATGCAAAAAAAGTAGTTGGCATTGAATATGTTCCCGAAGCGATTGAAGACGCAAAGGTAAATTCAGAAATCAACCAGATTAGCAATACCTCGTTTTTTGCAGGAGATTTAAAAGATGTATTAAACACTTCATTTATTAATGAACATGGCAAGCCAGATGTTATAATTACTGATCCACCAAGGGCCGGAATGCATGCTGATGTTGTAAATTCTATTCTGCAAGCTAATCCCGAAAGAATCGTTTATGTTAGCTGTAATCCTGCCACGCAGTCACGTGATATTCAGCTATTGGATAAAGCTTACAAAGTAACAAAAGTTCAACCTGTAGATATGTTCCCACATACATATCATGTCGAAAACATAGTTTTGCTTGAAAAAAGAAAATAATTTAATTTGGTAATTAAAACGTTATTTCATTAATCTACAGCTATTCCATTTGATAATTAAATTAATTTGGTTATATTCGCTATTAAACATAACTCTTGTAAAACTCCCGAGTTAACTGGTAATTAAACATATGACCGAACAGGACCAGAATAAAATTAAATTGAATAGTACAAATCTTGTCAATTTGCTTATTGGTAATCGCAATGATTATAGTTTAGAGCATAGATTCTTTAATTCAGTCTGTTTTTTTTCTGCCTTAGCTGCTATTTTTGCAACAGTTACAAATGTAGCTTTGGGTTTAAATATCATTCTTACAACAATTACTTTCTTTGCAGGATTGATCCTTTTAATATTTTACTATATTTCTCGAATTCGTAGGAAGTATAAGCCTTTATTACCTTTTTTTATAGTTTTAGCCCTTGGCGGATTATCCAATGTCTGGTTTTTTAATTCTGCATCTGAGGGCCCAGTTGTATTTATTTATCTTATTGCAATGGTGTTTTTTGTAATTATAACCGAAGGTAAAACCAGAACCTTTGTTATTATTGCTTTTATTATTGATATTTTATTATTACTGTATTTAGAAAATATTTATCCGCAATGGGTTACTCATTATGAGAATGAGACAGTCCGGTTTTATGATATTGCAATTACCTTTATTTTTTCTTTTATACTTATCTATTTTGTTGTAGCAGTATTGGTTCGAAGTTATCGGGATGAAAGAACAATTGCAACAAGACAAAACAATGAAATTACTTTTCAGAAGAAACAGATTACCGATAGTATTATATATGCAAGCACCATTCAGGAAGCTTTGTTGCCGGATAATAACTTTATTAAGAAGACAATTCCTGATTCTTTTGTTTTTTATAAACCTAAAGATATTGTTAGTGGTGATTTTTACTGGGTAAAAAAGGTAAATAATTACACCATTATTGTTGTTGCAGATTGCACAGGTCATGGTGTTCCGGGAGCTTTTATGAGCGTTCTTGGAATATCATTGATAAATGAGATTGCAAACCGAAAAGAAATAAAAAAAGCCAATCAGGTTCTTGAAGTGTTGAGGCATGAGATTAAAAGGCAATTAAGCCATTCAACAAGCGAATATTCTCTAAATATAGGAATGGATATCGCTATTTGTGTTATCGAACCCGATAAAAAAATAATGCAGTATGCTGGTGCTAATAATCCCTTATATCTTTATCGCGATGATAAAGTAATTGAGTACAAAGCAACTCGCAATCCTATTGGAATTACACCCATTGAAATTCCTTTCCAGAATCATGAAATTGAGTTACAACCCGGAGATACCTTTTATCTATTTTCCGATGGTTATATCGATCAGTTTGGTGGAGATAGCGGCAAGAAATTCAGATCGCGTAGGTTCCGTCATATGCTTTTAGGATTATATAAGAAACCGATGACAGAACAATATAAAATGTTGGATTATAATCTAAAACAATGGCTTGGTAAAAAATACGATCAGGTTGATGATATTCTGGTATTAGGTTTTCGAGTAGAATAAAAAAGGTGTTGATATTGTCAACACCTTTTTTATTTATCTCTTTTTCTAAATTTTCTTTGGGGTTTTAATTTCAGGATGTTCATTTTTAAAATCAACCCAATATTGATTAATTGTTGATCTTACTTCTTTTCGTAAGAGCAATATACCAATTAGGTTTGGCACTGCCATAAATACAACCGTTAGTAAAGAAAGGTTCCAAATAATAGTTGTATCAGTAAATGATGCAAAGAAGAAAGCAACTACAAAAAGAATACGGTAGAAAATCACATATTTTGCACCAAATAAAAAGGTAACTGATCTATCGCCATAATACGACCATGAAATAGCAGTAGAAAAAGCAAATAACATAATCCCAATGGCAACAATATACTTACCCCATTTACCAAATATGCTTCGTGTAAATGCAATTGTAGTAAGCTGCGCGCTGTGTACTAAGGATTCTCCTTCGATCTTTATAGATGATGGTAAATCAATAATTTTACCGTCAGAAACCTTTACAGAACCTGTATAAGGATCGTTTTTATTTGAGAATTTTATATTTTCTGCAATTGATCTTGCATGAATCATGGTAACAGGTTCAACCAAATTGCCATTTTCAATAGTTAAATTTCCATCAAATACTGCAAGTTTTTCACCTCCATTAAGGTGATGTCTAACCTGATCTATATGCACTGTGTTTGACTGGTTATAGCTGTTGGCCAAAATTTCAATATCAGTAATTTGAAATTGATTATTAATTTTTTCGTTCCAAACTCCTGATGACAATAAAACTACACCTGTAAGCATACAAATAATAATAGTATCAATGAATGGTTCCAGAATAGATACCATTCCTTCCGAAACAGGTTCGTGTGCTCGGGCTGCCGAGTGAGCAATAGGAGCGGAGCCCTGTCCTGCTTCATTCGAGAATAATCCCCGGTTAACGCCTTGATTAAAAGCAAAAGCAAAACTTGCACCAATAAATCCTCCAACAGCCGAACTTCCAGAAAAAACATTTTGGAAGATTGAGATAATTGAAGGTATTATATTTTCGTAATTATAAATAACAACTCCTAAGGCACCAATAAAATAGATTATAGCCATGGCTGGAACAAGTTTATCAGTTACCTTAACAATTCTTTTTATCCCGCCAATTATAATTAATGCTAATAATACAGAAAGTACTGCCCCAGTTATGATATGCTTAATACCGAATGTAGCGAACATCGAATCAGAAATGCTTACTACTTGAGGTAAACTACCTGACCCAAATGAGGAGAGTATTGTTGCTGCTGCAAAAAAGATTCCGAGCCATTTCCCTGTTTGTATTACTTTATTATTTTTTAGGGTTATGTTTAATCTCTTTTTCATGTAATACATCGGGCCACCAGAAACCATTCCTTTTTCATCAAAGTCTCTGTATTTATGAGATAAAGTAACTTCAACGAATTTTGTACACATACCAAGAAATGCAGTTAATAACATCCAGAATAACGCTGCAGGTCCACCTAAGTGAATCGCAAGTGCAACTCCGGCAATATTTCCAGTTCCTACTGTTCCAGATAAGGCGGTTGCCAATGCCTGAAAATGTGAGGTATCACCTTTGTCACTTTTTTTATCAAACTTTCCTTTTACAATCTTAATAGCATGGTTAAAGTATCTTATTTGCGGAAATTTTAAGTAAAATGTGAAGAAGATTCCAGTACCAACCAAAAAGTAGACAAACCATTCATGTCCGCCTAAATAGCTGTGAAGATTAATAAAGAAGTTGTTTACTTGTTGCATAATTCATTTATTAAGATTGATAAAAAAAGAACAGAAAAACAAATGTAACAATTCTTGTTAAAGATCAAAATGTAAAATATCAAATCAGACAATTTATTCATAAAAAAGCCCGGAAATTTTATTGCCCGGGCTTTTTATGAAATTATGTATTAATTAAAATGGATTTTTTGTTTCTACAATTTTTTGTTTGATTTTATCATCAATGGTAACTCCGCTAAGTACCTGAATATTTATTCCATCCGAGAGACCTAAAGTAACATACTTTTCTTTAAAAATTTCGGGAGCAGTCTCAACTTCAACAAAAGCAGAATCATTTCTAAATTCGATTAGACTTTCTTTAATGGCTAAAACACTGTCAATGCGTTCTAAAACGATATCAACGGTAGCACTATATCCTGATCTGATAAAGAAATCTTCTTTTAGTTTAACTTTTGCTTTAATTTCAAATTTTATTGCTCCATTATCTTCTTTTCCTTTGGGAGAAATATATTCAAGTTTTGAATCAAATTTTTGTTTGTCTATTGCGCCAATTGAGAGTGATAGATTCATTCCTTCATGAATTTTTCCTACTTCGGTTTCATCCACCTTGCCTTCAAAAATCATTTCTCCCATATCGGCTATATTGGCAATAGTAGTTCCTGCATTAAATGTATTACTTTCGATTACAGAATTGCCTTCCTTAATCGGAACATCCAGAACCATTCCGTCGATTGTTGATCGTATTAGGGTATTGGTTGTTTGTCCTGATTTTTTAGTAACACCTTCTTTAATAAGTTGTAAATTATCCTCTGCAGCATCTAATTCTTGTTTAGCATTTGAATGAGCTAATTGTACTTTCTGAAATTCAGCAATCGGGATTATCTTTTCGTCAAAAAGCTTAGATTGACGTTCATAATCTAATAATGAATTATCGTAACTTATTTTTGCTCTTTGCAGCCTTGATTCTGCATTATTTAAGCTAATCATCTCAGGTATAATTTTAACCTTTGCAATTAAATCTCCTTTCTTAACGATATGTCCGGCTGTAACATAAATTTCCTGAACAATTCCCGAAATCTGAGATTTTATTTCAATTTCTTTACGTGGAACAATTGATCCTGTAGCAACAGTTTTGTTCTCTATGTTTGTAATAAAAGGCTTTTCAGTAACAAACGTTTCAGCTTTTTTCTTTGAAATTTCTTCATTAATTATGGTTTTAAGTATTTACTATTATAGATTTATTATTATTCGTCTCTCAATGCATCAATAGGTTTTATGCTTATAGCTCTTTTTGCAGGTATAAATCCTGCAAGAGCACCAAATATAATAAGTATTAGCAATGCCATTAATGCGATATTAAGATTAACTCCTGCATGAGTAAAAAACGGATTATCCGAACCTGTTTTACTGGCCACCATTTTAATCAGTTCAATGACCCCAACTCCCATAACTATACCAACGTAACCAGAGCTTGCTGTTAAGAATATTGCCTCTGTCATTATATTATTCATAATTCTGAAAGGAGTAGCTCCCAAAGCACGTTGTATTCCTATTTCTTTAGTTCGTTCTTTCACAACAACAAGCATTATGTTACTAATTCCAATTACCCCAGCGATTAGGGTTGCTGTTCCAACAATCCATATTAATATGCCAATACTGGAAATCATTCCAAAAATCTTTTTAAACTCTTTAGCAAGATTAAATCCTCCAACAGCCTGATAATCATCAGGAGCAACAGAATGGCGACTACGTAAAAAGGTATTTACTTTTTGCTGGACTAATGCAATATTTGCTTCTTTTACTGCAGTAACGGCACAAAAACCTACATCATTACCTCTGTTATATACTTTCTGAAAGGTAGTTAATGGAATTACAATGGCTCTGTCTTTATTAGAGCCTAAACTTATATTGCTTGCACCTCTGGACATTACACCAACAACTTCAAAATAGATTCCATTAATTTTTATATATTCTCCTATTGGATTTTCATCTTTCTCAAATAATACTTCTTTAACGTATTTACCAATTATGGCAACCTTTTTAAATTTTTTAATATCAATATCATTTACAAATCTTCCGCTTAGTATTTTTGAAGGATCAATTAAGTTGTACTCTGGATAGGTTCCTTCAACTGAAAAAGCTCCAGTTTTTGTTCCTCTGGTAGCATTATTGGCTCCTTCAATACCAAAAGCACCTAGCTTGGGAGCTATAAATTCAACTTCCGGGAATTTATCTTTAATTATTTGTACATCCTCATTTGTGAACATAAACGCTCTATTTTTCGGGAAGCCTTTATACGCTTTTGTTGTTTGCTGAGGCCAGATTAGCAAACTATTGGTAGCAAAATTTCCAAAGCCTTCCTGAATCATGTTTTTAAATCCCATTCCAAGCCCTAACATGATTATAAGCATAAAAATCCCCCAAAAAACACCGAATACAGTAAGTGTAGTTCGCATTTTATTGCTTTTTAACGAACTAAAAATTTCCTGCCACTTTTCTTTATCGAACATGATATAATTTATTAGCTTTATTCATCTCTTAATGCA
>JAIFLC010000162.1 GCA_020049295.1 Bacteroidota bacterium | reverse complement strand
CCTAAACCGGGATTACTGCTAACTATTATTGAGCCACCATTTTTCTCAACAAATTCTTTGCAAATAATTAGCCCTAAACCCGTTCCTCCCTCTTGGTTGGTTCCTTTTGTAGTAAAGTTTTCTTCTATTTTAAAGATCTTGCTTAAATCATTAGGATTAATTCCAATTCCTGTATCAGAAACCATAATATCTGTATTATCGAAGTTTTTGGCACCGCTTAGAGTGATTAATCCACTGCTGTTAGTAAATTTAATTGCGTTTGAAACCAGATTTCTGATAACTGTAGCCATACTATCATAATCGGCAAAAATGGTCGAGTTTTCTGGTACATCATTTTGCAATTGAATATTCTTTGCATCCGCTTGAGTTTTCATGATAGTAAGTACATCATCAACGAGATTTTTTACTGATAGGGATTTGGGAACAAGTTTAAGTTTACCTGTTTGGCTTCTTGACCAATGTAAAAGATTATCAATAAGAGTTAATAGTTTTAGCGACGAATCATTAATAAGAAAAGCATACTTTGATACTTCTTCAGGGCTAAATTTCAGTGCTTTCTTTTCAAGAATAGAAGTTAGTCCTACCAGTCCTACAAAAGGGCCACGAAGGTCGTGTGCAATAATAGAAAATAACTTGTCTTTGGTTTTAATCAGTTTTTTAAGATTATATTCAGAATGGGCAAATTTTTCATTGGCTTCATTCAACCGCTTATTTTTTTGTTCAATACTATTTCTTTGGTCGATTATTTCTTGATTTTGTTTTTCAAGCAAATATGTTCTTTTTCTTCTGATCTTAAGCAGTAGGAGTACGCCTATAAAAATAATTGCAAGCATTCCCAAAATTACCGATAAAGCAGCATTAAAAATTCTGATGCGTTTAACCTCGAGCTCTTTAATTGCATAATCCTTGTTTAATAATTCTATTTTACTTTCACGTAATTGCTTTTCAAGTTGATATTCAACAGAAAATATCTTTTCAGATAACTTTTGATTAAAAAGGGTATCGTTATATTCAATAACCTTTTGTAAATAGCCTGATGCAGCTTTGAAATCTTTTGTTTTTTTTGAAATAGTTGCTAAGACCTGTAAAGCATCCCGAGCAACTAGTTTTGCACCAATCTGATTTGCCATATTTAAACCTTGGTTAGCCAGTTCAAATGCTTGTTTTAATTTGTTTTCATTAAGAAGTATTGTCGATTTTTTTATAAGGATTTCAGCATACAGATTTATGTTTATTATTTTATCAAATTTGCCAACGGATTTATCGTAATTTTCAATGGCTGATGAAAACTCTCCTTTTTCAAAATAAATATCGCCTATATGTTTATAGCAGGCTGCCTGTCCGGGGATATGTTGGGTTTCCTTCCTTAATCCTAGTGCTTTACTATAAAATTCCATGGCTTTGTTTAATTCCCCAGTAAATTGAAGAACACTTCCATAATAGACATAAACATAAGCAAGCATTTCTTTGTTGCCTGTTTTTTCTGCAATAACTTTAGCTTTTTTAATGTTTTCGTTTGCGATAGAATAGTGCTCCTGGTATATATGAAGATTTGCCAGGTTGAGGTATGCAAAACCTTCTTGTTCGACTACACCATATTGTTTTGCAATCTCAAGTCCTTTATAATAATAATCGATAGATTTTGAATAGTTGCCCATAACTCTATAGGCTACACCAATAAAACTATGTGCTTTGGCAAGGTTTTCGTAATCCTTAAATTTAGTTGATAAATCGATAGCCTCCAGGCCGTATTCAATTGATCTTTCGGGTATTGAATTCCTCATATCCCAACTCAGTGATAATAATATCGGAATTCTGTTGGAGTCGCTCTTAATTTGCAATAGACTTATTAAGCTATCAGATTTAAATTGGGCTTTTGGATATGCTGATACGCTCAATATTAAAAGAAAAAATGAAAAATAAAGCCTTAATACCTTCATAAAAAATTACGTTATTTCCCAACCTGTTGTAATACAAATTAACATATTTTATACTATAAAACTTATTTATTGAGAAAGAAAACCGGACTTGTTTAATTTTTTATTGAGATTTCTTTGAAGATTTCTTTGCGAAATAGCAACAAAAAAGGAAGGAAAGAAAAGTCAATTAGGTAAAAGCCAAATCGTCTCGTACAATTGATTTTGTCTAAAATTTTAACCAACAGTTACAGCATAAAAAGTGACCTAATAGTAGTAACCTTAATTTATCTGGTTTTGTTTAGGCACTATTTAGTTAATACTGCATAGGTGTTTGGTTTTATTCTCATCAGTATTGGAATTGATTTCCAAATTAATCTTTTAATTACAATTGTTAAATATTTAAAAGAGAATTGCCTATTTTGAAAATCTATAACATCCTTTCTATATAATGCATATTTATTTTTTACTATTTCATATCCAACTGAATATAAAAGAAAATTAAATAGTGCTGGAGTAAAAATGTTTATATGACCATACGAATTGAAATGGTTGAATTTCTTATCAACTCTGAAAGAAAAATCAATAGGGACTTCAAATAGTTGCATTTTAGATATTCTTCTAATTTCGCTTAAAAGTTTTCTTGGATGTTCAACATGTTCAATTACATGGGAACAAATTGCCAGATCAAACTCTTTGTCTTTAAAAGGTAAATCATATCCATTAAACTGTTTGATTAATTTAAGCCCTTCTATATTCTTTTTTTTAATTTGGTCAATTGCGCTATTTGAAATTTCAACGGCTGTCATGTCTAAACAAAATTTCTTTTCACTTAAGATTGAAAGAATGTTTCCATCGCCTGCACCAATGTCAATAAGTTTATTGGGATTTAAACCCCTGGCCAATTCAATTATGTTCTCGACTTTTCCATAGGCACCTATTCTCCGCCATTCTTCCGTATCATCTGAATAGTGAGAATCATACATCTCCTTAAGCTTATTACTTGTTAAAATCATGCTATTTAAATTTTATGTAGTTTCATGTGTAGTTTTTTCGTAAATAGGTTTGCGTTTAATTTTTTTGGTTGCGATAATAGAATTAGTTGCGGTTAAGATTCTACTGATAAAAAGATGTAAAGTAGTAAAATATTCTTATAATTCTCAGTATGAGCATATATTTTCGATTAATTTACTACAATGTTGTTATTCTATATCAATATTCTTCTTCGAGCAGTATTCAACTATCTTTTCTTTGATTTTCTCGAATTCCTTTTCTGTTAAGTATGAGAAATCATAGGTCTTTGCAAAATCATCATAGCATATTTCCAGTTTAAAAGGTAGTGCCTTTAAATAAGTAATTGATTCTAATTTTATTAATAATTCTCTTTCGAAAGGTTTCTTTATTCTAATGCATTTCTCATCCATATAAATCTGGATTCTTTGGCTGGTTAGGTTTTTCCCAATTACTCCATAAATAATCGAAAAAAATCCAATAATAATAGCTCCTTCTCCAAGAATAGATGATCCATGAGTTAACGCAAAACCGTTCTTAACAATCAATATTACTCCAATTATAAGTATTGCGATTCCATATGAAATTCGATAAATCCGGGTACCCCTGCTTAGTGATTTTCTTGTTCTTTTGTCAACTGTTTGTTTGAGATTTTCCATTTCACAAAAATAGGAACATATATTTATTTAGAACAATCTATTTTTTATTCTGCTCTAGAAATAAAATATTTTATGTTATTATCAATAGAAAATATCAAGCTCCTGCTGCAACAGTTGGTCTTTATAGGTGAAACTTTTCGCAGCAGGAGCTTGATATTGTGTGATTGTATTTAGAAACTATATTTCAGTTTAAACATAAACATATTAAAGTCTTTCAACTGAGCAAATAAATTATCTCCTTTGCCATCAAAAATTGAGGCTGATAAGATTAATTCAGCATCATCGGTAGCTTTATAACCTAATTCGGGGATGTAAGCAATAGCATAATTATTTTTTAGATCAGCCCAGTCGGTAACAATAAATCCTCCGCCAATTGGAGCGAATCTTAGTTTTTCGTTAAAGAATTTCTTTTCGTATCGCATAAAGAAATAATCGTTCAATTCCTTATTTCCTCTTTCGTGAATAAAGCCATGCATGTATTGTAAGTTGAAATAAGAACCATCGGCAAAATTATAATCACCGCCAACAATAAATTTAAGGTATGGTTTTGATTTATTTAAAAGTAATGAATCTATTGTAACTGGCTCAGGAGACATCGGATAAAATGCAGAATAATCATTAACCATGATTACATCTTTTTCGGGCTTAAATAATGCTGCTTCGGCCCAAACGCCAATACCTGCAATACTTGTTGCCAAATCGACTCCAAAAATATGTGTTCGAACAAATGAAAGTTGAGAATTTATTTTTATTCCACCGAACATGTCCACGGGTATAATTATATTTCTTGACGAGTATGGCAATCCATCGTATCCCCAAACATAGCTTAATGAAAAATCGACACCCTTAACAAAACCTTTAAACTTTAAACCAGCGGTTGAACTTTCGGCTAAATTATATCTAGGAGTTACCAAAGAATCTGAAAAACCAATTAAAGTCATTCCTTCTTGCAATTCCAACTCAGGAAATAATGCATTGGCAAAAATACCAACGGGTAAATTTGCAGGTTGGAAAAAAGGAATGTAAATACCTTGCAACGAGAAATCGTTGTTTAAATAATAAGTAAGATTAATGGCATCAGATCCTCGGCGGCGACCAAAATCCAGAATATCTTCTAAATCCAATGGATTGAGATTATCGGTAGGATTTAACTTATCAGCTGTTCCCCATACAATGCGCTGACGCCCAATGGTTATATCCAAATTATCGAAAAGAAAACCATACAATTGAATATAAAGCTCCCTGATTTCTAAATTGTAAGGATCTATTATTCCCTTGTTATACAAATCGCTCATATGAGCCATATTTGGCAAACCCATATTTCGCAACCATATTTCGCTATAAAATTTTGAATTATTGGTTATTTTCTTATCGAATTTTAGGGTCAGGCGGTTTTCGTTCCATGCCCAATCGTTATCGGTATTAAGTAAAAAACGTTGGTCGGTAAGCAAATCGCCTGAAATATTCAATTTTAGTTCGTCTTGTGCTTTAGCCAGTTCAAATGATGATAAAAGCACTATAATTATTAATATGTGATATAAATGTTTCATACCATTTTGATTTAATTATTTAGTTTTTTAATTAATGTAACCTGTTATTTGATTGTGTGTTTAATCATCTATTATAGAGAACTTTTTTAGTTTGGTTGAATATGGCTTCGACAGGCTCAGCCTGACAATCTTTGATAACAACTGCAATCAAACAAGGAGTTGCCATTTTTTTATTGTTTAAGTTTTCTAACAGTAAAATCATCATCACTTAATCCTGAGTCGTACTTAATTTCGGACATCTGCATTTTAGTTTTGTGATTTTTCTTCAAATCGGTCATTTCAATTTCCTCGGCATTCCAATAAATACCAACTTTTTTAAAGGTGTATTTCGCTTGTTTAACTTTGTTATTGCCTTTGTCATATATTTCGGTTGAAACAGGAAAATAATTTGTTTTGTGTACACCCATTATTACTTTCGAATATTCAGATTTCCCTATTGGTGTCAATTCTAATGTATAAATATCACCTTCCTCTTTAATGAGTTTAGGAGTATATTTTTCGGCAAAAGGTTTTGATTCCATATCATCGTATGAAAAATCGGTACCGGCAAAATTCTGATTCTTGGCACTTGTTGCAATTCTGCGTTCTTTACCAAAAGCGGGTAAATACAAATACATTACATCATCGGGTAACGACAAAACAGCGATTCCTGCCTGCGAAGCCGGTGATGTAAAACGAAACATACGTTTATTGTTTCCTTTTTGCTGAATGGTTGCTTCGCGCATTTCTTCTTTCCCCGTTTTATCAATTAATATGATTTTATTTTTACCAGTCATGTCTTTTGGCGAATACATAACATTGTCCATTTTTTTCAAAATGTCGTTTGCATCTTGTGCTTTGGCAGTAAAAATGTTACCTGATACCATTAAAGCGACTAAAAGCGCTATTGTGATTTTACGTTTCATTGTATTAAATTTTATTTGTTATTTATTTTGCGATTATTTTACGTTTTCTGTTTACCAAAATCAATATTACCGGCAATAATGTAAGGGCTCCGGTTCCTGAACCTATCATACAGATTGCAATTAGTATTCCGAAATGCTGCAATGGAACCAGTTGAGAAAAAATTAGTACTAAAAAGCCTGCAGCAACAGACAATACATTAATGATTACAGCCTTACCACTTGACAAAATTGTTTTTTCAATAGCAAGAGCAAGGTCGTTGCTATTTTCCTTCATATAATAATTAAATCCCGAAATAACATGTATCGAATAGTCAACACCAATACCCAGAACGATGCTTCCAACAAGTACCGTTGCAATATCGAGCGGAATACCAAATACTCCCATACAACCAAACAAAAGAAAAATGGTGGCAATAATGGGCACTGCAGCATAAAGACCTTTTGATAGCGACTTTAAAATAACTCCAACAATTAGAATAACAAGGATTACAGCTATTGTTAAACTGCTGTACAAACTATTAACCAGACTATCGTTTATTTTAATATATACCGATGTCATTCCGGTCAGGGTTATTTTACATTCTTCGGTTGAATTTTCCTGAATAAAAGAGTTCATCTTTTCAAGATATTTATTGATATCTTCGCTTTTAGAAGAACCAAACCTTGATTGAATTATTCCCCGATCCAGATTTTCTGAAACTATTTGCGGCATAATATCCTGACCATCGAGCAAAAACCAGAGTTGCTCTATTTTAGCTCTTTCGTCGGGTATTTTTTTACCTTCACCCATAGCATCATTCATCTGCTCAACAAGATCGGCAACCGATTGAGTAAAATTGATAAATGTATCTTCTTTCATGAATTTCTCGGTTCTTATCATTGTTTCCAACACCTCGGGGCTTTGCATATCACCTTCGAAAAGAACAAATATGGGTGCCGAACCACCAAATTTTTGCTGCAGTATATCTTCGGAGATTCTCGTTTCGTTATCTTTTTTGAAATAATCGGCAATATTTACACTTATTTTTATTAAGAATGTACCTCCGATACTTAGAGCTATAAAAACAATCCATGTAGTAAAAATATATTTTGGATGTTTAAAAAGCAGAGTTACCAATGGTTTTAGAATTAAACGTGATAAAATACCAGGGTTTTCCTCTTGATCGGTTTCCAACGTTTTATTATACATTGAGAATGCCGAAATAAGGGCAGGAACAAAAAATATAGATAAAATTAATGCGATAACTGTTCCTATGGCAGTAAAAATTCCAAAATCTCTAATCATGGTAAGATATGAACCAAATATAAATGAAAGAAAACCTATTGCAGTTGTAGCAGCTGCAAGAAAAACCGGTATAATTATATATACAAGAGCACTGATTAATGCTTGTTTCTTATCGGCTATTTTATTTTGGTTAATACTATTTAAAACATGTATTGTATATGCACTACCAACAGCGAGTAATACAACTGGAATTATATTCGAGATTATAGTTAGCTCATATCCTGCCATTACAAGAATTCCAAGTGTCCAGATAATTGCAATACCGGTATTCATTAATGGTAGTACAACCCCTTTCAGGGACCTAAAACTAAGGAATAATACGAGTGCTATAATTATAAAAACAATGGGAATAAGCCAAACAATATCTGAAAGGATTAAATTCGAAATATCATCAAGCATCATGGGCATACCACCAAAATGAAGTGTTTCAGGCAAATTCAGAGCAAGAACTTTGGTTCTTATTTCATTTGCAACACTCTTATTATCAACATCCTGAAACAAAGTAAAAACGATGACAGTTGAAGTTCCATCTTCCGAAACAATAGAGCCTTTATAAAGATCTTTCGATAAAATGTACTTTTTCAGACTGTCTAATTCTTCCTGAGTTTGAGGCAAATTATATTCATCAACTAATTTACCCACTTCAATTCCTTCTTCGGTACTTTTTATATCAATAATATTGGTAAGACTGGTAACTGTAGATACACCCTGAATAACGCGCAATGTATCGGTAATCTGTTGTATATTTTCAAGTACTTCTTTGGTATAAATATTTTTGGTTTCCAGTACAATAAGGCCCATATTATTGCCACCAAACTCCTCACCTATTTGTTTATAAAGCGATGCAGCAGGATCGCTATCGGGCAATGAACTGAAAATATCTGAATTGATAGTTAAGTTTCTCATTTGGTAACCAAAGAAGATAGTTAACACCAGAACTGTAATTACAATTAACCATCGGAATTTTATAATTGCTTTTGCTAATTTTTCCATTTTAAGAATTTAAATCTGTTTGTACCTTATTTGTTTTATAGTCAGTTCGCGATCAAAAAAATTATTTTGCTAATCCTTTTATTAATATTCCAATAAGATCATCAAAATAGGTTGAGTATTTTGAATATTTATCTTGTAAAAAGAATGGAATCTCTAATCCTTTTAGAATCATTATCAATATTTCGAGTAAAACCTCAAGGTTCATATTCTTATCGAAATATCCTTCGTTCATTCCTTGCATCAGAATAACTCGCAAATTATCCATTTCCCATTTATCGGCTTCCCTTCTTACATCATCAATAAACCTGTAATGCAGATAAAAGTCTTCTTTAAGAGTTTCGTGATAATTGGCAGCTTTATTAATCAGTTCCATTCGAAGAATAAGGTAACTCTTAAGCTTTCCTATTGCATTTAGCTCAGCATTATTTACAACAGCAATTAACTGTTCCTGAATAGTTATCATTTCCCTTTTTATCACTTCTTTAAACAAATCTTCTTTGCTTGCAAAGTGATAATACAAGGATCCTTTTGCCTTTCGTGCTGTTTTTGCAATTTCGTCCATTGATGTTTTTTGAAACCCAAAACGACTAAACAGCTTGTTGGCAACTGTTACAATGGTTTCTTTTGTTTGATCGATTTGCATTATTTATACCTTTTGTACTATTTTTGTTTTTCGGTACAAAAATAGAAATAATTTTTGAATTAGATACTGTTATTTTTTAAATGATTAAAAAAACATGTAAAAGTGGGTTAGAAAAAATTAGTGTTAATTTGATTGTACTGCACAGAATAATTCTAATGAAGTTATTTCTCTTCTCATATTGTGCATGGTTATTTTATTTTTATTTGTAATAAGATTCTTTTAAAATATTTCCTAGATTATCATATTCAATATATCGTCCAATTTTATTTTCAGTTAAATCATAATCAACAAGAATCCATAATTGCCCATTTTCATGAAAATATTTCCATGTTCCAATTTTATATAAAGATGCACTATTTGAATAAAGATCATCTGTTGAATTATCAAGTTTATGTTTAGCTTTTATTCCAATTGATTTAATATTCCCATTTGAATATTCTTCTTGAACTAATTCTGCATTTACAAACTTAATGTTATTAGCTAGACTTAATATTTTATTATAGTATGTTTGAAATGAAGTATTTGTATCAGTTTTATATAAATTTTCTTTTAATTCAATGATCTGATATTCTGAGTTTTTAAATAACTGTTCATCAATTATTTGTTGAGTGTTTGATCTTTGTCGATTTTCATTTGGGCTGTAAATTCTCTTAATTGTAATAGGGTAATCATCTGCATTATTTATTCCAATAAGACCGTATACTGTTTCACCCTTATTTATATTTCTATTTAGCAAATTATATTCATTTAATTCTTTGTAGAAATCAGAGTTTGCATCGGCTGCAAATAATAAGTTTCCTAAAGTGAGGATTGGACTAATAATATAGCCAATAGAATATGTTTTGACTGAATTTTCATTTGTAACATATAGCTTTAATGGAGCCATTAACAAATATAATAAGTATGAAGGAGCCGATTGTCTTAATTGTTTTTTTATTAATATTGGTTCCAATGGCGTTAATTGCTTGTACCTGGAATTGAAAGTAATGTTTTGTCCAATGCTAATAATAGTATCTGTATAATTTGTAATTTTAACCGCTACTAATTTAATACTTTTTCTATCTTCTTTCTTAGCATACTTTCTATTACCCTTTTCTTTAAGAACATTATATTTATATGAAAAACTTATTCCGTCTCTTAAATCATGAGCGTAATAATTAATGCTTGGCGGATTAATATTCCTATATGATGAAGCACATCCACTTATTAAAAATATTGTCAAAATAGTAAGCGTATTAAAAGCAAGTTTTTTCATTTAAAATAGTGTTTTTTAATTATTGTTAATAATGCTAAAAAGGTTATAACGAAAGCAAATTTATAATTTGAAATTAAGTAATCTGCCAAAAATAATAACACATAACGGTTGACCTTGGAAAAGGTGAGGGTTTTCGCCCTGTTTCAGTTTCCCTCGTTAATAAAGTTTAAAAGTAGTAAAAATGTTCGAGTATTCCTTCAACCCGCATAAAATGTGAAGTGCTGTTAGCGTTTCGTGGTTAAACGTCAAAACTAATCTCAATTCCTGTTTTCTGGATTTCATAGGCAAAAGGATTCATTACATTAAAATCCTTTTCATTTATCGGGTGTGGTTCAATTCTTAAGTCAATTTTTCTTCTAAGTTTCATTAATTGTCTTTGTGTTAAAAAAAAATCGGACATATTTTTGAGAATTATGGCAACGTCAATATCGCTTTCTTCCCTTTCGTTACCTTTAGCGAAAGAACCAAATAGATATACCTTTCTTATCCCAAAGTCTTCAGGAATAACCATAAGGTAGTTTCTAACCGTTTCTATAATTCTTGGATTAACCATTTCCTAATTTTTTCAATTCTTTGAATCCAACCAGTTGTAAATTCATTAGTGCAAAGTTTGTGGAAATCTTGCTTATAATTGTCGTAACGAGCATTTAGATTAAAAGTTGAGATTTCATCTAACCATTCTTCAAATTCTTCCGATAGAGTCAGTCCACAATTTGAAGATAATCTTAATAAGTCATGCGTAAATATTGCGTGTTTTTTCTGGGTCTTTACGTAAAGTGCTTTTAAAAGTTTTTCAATAACCAAGTGACCTAAAAATAATGCCCAACTATAATCTCTTGAATTTAAGAGGTTTTGCATAGTCAAGTAATCATGATCAGATGATTCTTTCCAGTACTTTACAAGATTTTCAATATTTTCAATTTTCTCATCCATGAATTCAAAGATACGATTTTTTTTCAAATTCGCAATCCATTGTGGATCTATGACCATGAACGCTAGCGGTCGCGGCTTAGAAAAGTGCGGGTTTTCGCCCTAGTTTCCTTTCCACCGTTAATAAAGTTTAAAAGTAGTAAAAAAGTTCGAGAACCACTTCACCCCGCATTTTTTTAGAGCCGCTGTTAGCGTTTGGGGGTAGCTTATAATTCAGCTTTAATTGTATTAATCAATACTTCCACTTCTTCAAAAAGTGGTTCTACAATATCTTTGTCGAAGTCAAATAAATCTCCATAGTCACCCTTCAACCTGTAGTCAAATAGTTTTGAAAATAATTTCCCAAACTTTTTGTCTATTTTACCCGTCTTTACAAACAGTAAACCGAATTGAGTTCTTACTCCGTCATGAGTCCGTGTCTCAATGCCATTTTTTATCAACAAAGCAATAACGGCATAAAATGAAGCGTAATAAAGTCTATTAATTGCAGTATTCCATCTGCCATTTTCTGCTAAGAGTTTAGCGTCTTCTAATGCTTCGTAAGCTCTGTCTAGTCTATAATTGATATAATCTTCTTTGGTCATAAACGAATACCTTCGTGAGTTACATTCTTATATAGAGGAGAGTGCTTCAATTTATTATTCCAATAGAGCTTTGGATATATTAAAACGGAAATAATTTGTCCAGTTTCTAATTCAAAATCATACAAAGAATCTCTAAATCTGTCTTCTATTCGGTTTGTAATTTTATTTTCATCCACTAAAATAAGAACATCCCAGTCAGAATTTTTTCTATTATCTCCACGTGCTCTGGAGCCATATAAATAAATTTCAGCATCAGTATCATGCTGATGAATTGCTAATCTAATTTTATTTAAAAGTTCCTTCTTATTCATACTTAGACAAAGATATTCATTTTTTTTAATTTATCTTCATAACTCTCTGTTCTAGCTACCACTTAACGCTAACGGTTGCGCTTAAAAAAAGTGCGGGTTTTCGCCCCAGTTTCCAGTCCGCCGTTAATAAAGTTTAAAAATAGTAAAAATGTTCGAAAACCACTTCACCCCGCATTTTTTTGAAGCGCTGTTAGGGCGCGTATGATTTCTTTCCATTTAGTATTTTATTATCAATGGTAGAATTGGTCTAAAATCAATTTTTTTATTATTAATTTCATTATCAAAACCTAATTCAACCATATTTTCATTACTTTTCAATATTTCAATTCCATTATTAAATAAAGAGTCAAATATTTTAGATTTCTCAACTTCGGAGTTTACATAGATTTTATAGGATGTCAATGATTTTATTCCATTTTCATGGATATGATTATTTTTAAAGTCATCAGGTTTATCATCTATTAACAAATCATCAATAGAATTATAACATGGAAATTCCATATTTGGATAAAGCACAAAAACAAGAGGATCAAACAAATTCTTATTATTATCAGCCATTAGCAATCCAGTTCCTCTCATCCAAATTGCTTTATATTCAGTGTAATCAAATAAAATATTGTTTTTATTAAATGGTTTCATTTTAATACCCAGTCCAAAAGGTGATGAATTGTTTAATTTCCAATTTGAGCGTTCAATATAATTACAACCAAAAGTTTCAATATTTTTATATGCTTCAACACTATCAGAAATACTCAAAAGCTCAATATAAAAATTTAGAAAGAATATGTACTTTCCTGATGTTCCTTGTTTAAAATGATTTCCAGAGATTATACTTGTAAATCCATTTTTCCTAAATATTTCAATTTCAGGTGCGTCTTTGTCAGTCCAAATAAACAAATGATCAAGTTGAAATAATTTAGCCATTTTTACCTATGAAAATAATTTAAAAGAATACCTGTCAATACTAATTAATGTTATAATCTTCAATATTAGATTCTGCCCTTCAAACAGAATATGCGCCCTAACGGTTGCGCTTAAATTTTGTGCGGGATTTCGCCCTGTTTCACTTTCCCCTGTTAAGAAAGTTAAAAGAAGTAAAAATGTTTGAGTATTCCTTCAACCCGCATAAAATTTGATGCGCTGTTGGGTATAGTTGCAAAGTCCTAAGCTATTTCCAAATTTGTATCTTGGTTAAATTCAATAGTCATTTTCACTTTAGCTTTCAATGCGTCAAAAACTTTCAAAATTGTTGAAAACCTAACATCTTTTGCATTTGTTTCAATCTTCGAGATTTGCGCTTTCTGCACACCAACCAATTCTCCCAATTGTTCTTGGGTCAAATGTTGTTCTTTTCTAGTCTTTTTAATCATTTCACCCATGATGTCAAGTTTCAATTCAAATTCGAATTGTTCTCTCTTTTTTGAACCTTTTTCCCCAATGTACTGGTCAGTCAATTCTTCTAATGTATATTTTTTCATTTCTTTTGGTTTTTAAGTTTAAAATAGTCTTTTCTAATTTGCTCTGCTCTGTCAATTTCATTCTTAGGTGTCTTTTTTGTTTTCTTAATGAAACCGTGAGTAGCAACAACCAATGTTGCTTTTGAGTCATCTTTGTCCCAAAATGCTAATAGTCTAATTTGCCTTGTCAAGTATTTTGTTCTGAATTCCCATATTTCGCCAGATAATTTTTTAAATAATTCAGGGTCATTTACTTCTTTAGATTTCCAAATATTAAAAAATACTTTTTCTCGTGTTTTACTGTCAAGTTCGTCTAAGAACTCTTTTGCAATTTCCAAAAAGACTATTGAATACTTAATCATTTAGTTTTTTCACAAAGATACAAAATATTTCCTTAAAAGGAAACAAATGTCAAAAAAGTTTGGAAAAGCGTCATTGTTTTTCGCTGTAATGCAATTATACCCAACGGTTGCGCTTGTGTTTTGTGCGGGTTTTCGCCCTACATAGCTATCCGCCGTTAATAAAGTTTAAAAATAGTAAAAATGTTCGAGTATTCCTTCAACCCGCATAAAATGCGAAGCGCTGTTGGGTGTATGTGCCATTTAGTTATAAGTTTCACGAAAGCTTGTCAAACTCACTATTTTTGTCTTTTCAAATGATTCAAGAACTAATAAGTCTTTGTCTCCAGAAACAAGGTAGTCAGCTTTCCCGTCCTTAGCAAGTGCTAACAAAAAGTTATCTTTCTTGTCTCGACAAACCTGAACATTGCTTTTAACTGTCACAATTTCACCATATTCTTCAATTAGGTCAATTAAAGATGCAATGTCTTCTTCTTTGAAAAATGGTTTGAGTTTTTCTCTACTAGTTACGTCAATAAATTCAGTCATTGATTCATGGCTAAAAAGCAAAACAATTTTTCCATTTAAAATTAGCTTGTCAAGGTCACCAAGCGACTTAGAAATTAAAAAGCTAATCCAAATATTTGTGTCAAATATTATTCTATTTTTCTTTTTCATACCTAGCTTTCCTAACAGCTTCAACTTCTTCAGTAATTTCTTCAAGTGATGGAATTCTTTCTGATTTAGCTCTTAATCTGTCAAGTAGCTTTTTAAATTCATTTTTCCTGTCAGATGAATCTGAGATTTTTATAAGCTTCAAGTCGGCAAGATTTTTCAACAATTTCCTTGCAGTTGGATTTAATATTTCGATTCTAATTGATTCCATATTTATTTTTTATACAAAGATAACTTTTTATTCGCACACATTCCATTCTCGTTCAAAAAATGGCATTACACCCAACGGTCTTTGGCTACGTTTTGTGCGGGAATTCCGCCCAGCGTTCCAATCCGCCGTTGTAAAGTTTAAAGATAATTAAAAATGTCAAAAAACCACCAAAACCCCGCATGTTTTGAGATGCC
>JAIFLC010000096.1 GCA_020049295.1 Bacteroidota bacterium | reverse complement strand
GATATTTACTTTTAAAAATATAATGATCATCTATTTTGGATAGAATTGTATTTCTTTTAAGTTGTCGCAAATTGTAAGAAAAAATAAGCATTTATTACTACTTTTTATTACAATTTGTATTTGATTATTTCTTCTCATCTTTAAACTTGATTTCGAGTATATGTATATTCAAATGAAAATTATTGTATATTTGTTGTAGTAATTTTGATTATTAATTTATACCATCCAGAAAGACAAGATGATTATTCATTAATGGGATATAATAAATAAGTTTAAGATGAGAAAATACATAATTCGCTTTGCAATTTTACTTTCAGTAATAGTTGCAATATTATTTATTCGAAAAATATGGTTGGAAAGCAAACAAAAAACCACTCAAGATGTATATGACTTTGCACATTCTCTTGAAGTATCTTTAGCTGGAAAAGAACTTTTCCAATTAGAGGCATTGCCCGAAGATGAAAGCAAAGAGGCTTATAAGGTTATGAAAAGCAAGTTAATAAGCCTTGTAAAGATAAATTCAGATGCCCGTTTTATTTATTTCTTTAAAAAAATAAATGGGAATCTCTATTTTATGATAGATTCTGAACCCTCAACATCGAAAGATTTTTCCCCTCCTGGACAATTATATAGTGAAGAAGACCCTCAGGCTTATCTCCCTTTTGAAAATGGAAAACCTATTATTACGCAACCTACAACTGATCGTTGGGGTACTTGGGTTAGTGCTTTAATCCCCATAAAAAATCCAACAACTGGAGAAATATATGCCGTTTTGGGTATTGATTATCCTGCTAAAAAATGGCAAAACCAAGCACTAATGGCGGTAATTGACGATATTATTATTGTAATAATATTTTATTTACTTCTGTTAGCCATTTACATTATCCTGAAAAAAAATAGCGATTTGCAAATTACAAATAGTGATCTTAAAAGTACAGAGGATCAGATGGCTGCATTAACAGGTGTTATTGAACAAAGTGACGATATTATTGTAGTGAAGGATTTAAATTTGAGAATAGTTGCGGCAAATAAAGCAATTGTAAATATTCTTGGCAAAAATTCAGTATCGGAGTTAATAGGAAAAACAGATGCAGAATTGTTTAATATGTCTGCTGATATTGAGCCAGTTAAAACTTATATGAGTGATGAGATTAAAGCACAAAGTATGAAATTTGGTGAATATATACTCAGAGAAGAAAAACTAATTACAGCTAAAGGTACTACACGAATTCTGTTGACAAAAAAATATCCGGTATTTAATAAAAACAAAGAATTGATTTTTACTGGTAGTATTTCGCATGATATTACTGAGCGAAAAAGAGCTGAAGCAGAACTAATTACTAAGGAAGCAAGGTTAAAAGAGGCACAAAAAATTGGAAATAATGGTCACTGGGAGTTGGATATTATACAAAATAAATTTTATTGGTCAGAACAATCCTATATTATTTTTGAACAAGATCCTGAGCAATTTATACCAACTGTTGAAAGTATTCTTGAAACTTTTCATCCTGATGATAGAGAATTTTCACTTAATGCCTTTAACGCTTGTTTTGAGAAGAAAGTAAAACTTGATATTGAAGCAAGAATAATTACTCCCTCTGGGAAAATTAAATTTATAACCCAAAAAGCTAAAATTGAATATGTTGATGATGTTGCTGTTTTGATGATTGGTTCGGTTACTGATATTACGGAAAGAAAGTTGGTAGAATTAGAACTTAAAAAATCTAAAGAGCTTGCTGAGGCTGCCAGTATTGCAAAATCCGACTTTTTGTCAAATATGAGCCACGAAATTAGAACACCTCTAAATGGTGTGATTGGTTTTACAGAATTACTTAAAAACACCCCTTTAAATAAAACTCAAAACGAATATCTTGACAATGCCATCACCTCGGCGAATTCATTGCTGAATGTTATTAGTGATATTTTGGATTTTTCAAAAATTGAAGCCGGAAAGCTTGAATTGGAACTTGTTAAAACCGATATGTTCCAATTAATGGAAAGTGCTGTTGATATAATTAAAGTTCATGCTGCAAATAGAAAGTTGGAACTACTACTAAATATTCAGCCTGATATGCCTCGGTTTGCACTTATCGACCCTATTAGACTGAAACAAGTGTTGGTAAATTTGATGAGCAATGCAGTTAAATTTACGCATTCTGGAGAAGTTGAACTTAAAATTTCATTTACAAAGAAGACTGATAATATTGGTTTTTTTACGTTAACTGTTATTGATACCGGAATTGGAGTAAAAGATGCTGATAAAGTAAAACTTTTCAAAGCATTTTCGCAAGCCGATACATCTACTACTAGGCGTTATGGTGGTACTGGTTTGGGCTTAATTATATCTAATTCATTAGCACAAAAAATGGGAAGTAAAATTGAGTTTGAAAGTGAATTTGGAAAAGGTTCATCATTTTCGCTTACTCTAGAAACTGAATATGAGTATGCTGAGATAATAAAAAAACCTATTTCTTCTCCAATTAAAAGTGTTTTAGTTATTGATGATAATGCACATAATAGATTGATATTAGAACATACATTCAGTTATTGGGGTATAGATTTTACTGGAGTTGATAGTGGTATTAAAGCATTGGAAATATTAAAAACGTCTATTCATTTCGACTTACTCATTGTAGATTATAATATGCCCGAAATGGATGGTATTGAAACGATTAAACAAATTAGAAAGCTTAATGAATTAGCTTCTAAAAATCAGTCTATTATCATGCTTCATAGTTCATCAGATGATATTACAATACATGATGCTGCTAAGGAATTGGACATACAATTCTCACTTACCAAACCGATAAAATCTGATGAGTTGTATAATTATTTACAAAATGTTCAAATTGTAAGCGAAAACAATACGACAACTCAACAGAAGACTGTATATGCAAATAGGAAAGAAGAATTGCCACATGAACTAAAAATATTAATAGCAGAAGACAATATTATGAATATGATGGTAATTAGTCGTATGTTAATTAATATTCTTCCAAATGCCCAGTTAATTGAAGCCACGAATGGATTAGAGGCAATCGAATCGCTTAATAACTTTGTTCCAGATTTGATTCTGATGGATGTGCAGATGCCTGTAATGGATGGCATAAATGCAACAAAAATTATCAGATTAAACGCCAATCCTCAGATAGCACAACTTCCCATAATTGCACTCACGGCTGGTGTGACTAAAGAAGAACGGTCGGTTTGTTATGAAGCAGGTATGAATTATTTTCTTTCAAAACCAATTGAAAATGATTTACTTTACGATATGATAGTGAGATTTTTAGATAGTAAAATAGTTTCATAGAAGTGTAAAGTTATCTACTATGATTTTTTAGAAGTATAGGAGAAAAACTGACTCTCAACATAAAAAGCCGAAAGCAAGATTTAGATTGTAAAAAAAAATAAATTTCCTAATATTTTTTTACATTAATCGACGATTTACGCACATTCATTTTAGCTGTTAAACAAACCGTCTCAGGCTCTGGTGGCGGATTTAGAGTGATTTGATCTATAAGTAATCGCTTAATAATAATATTATTTGGTGATAATTTCTGATAAAATATTTTAGTTGTGCCTACTGTTGAAGTCATGCAGTAGAAGATAGTATGACATAGAAGCATTATTTCACAGTGAGTTTATCTATCAGATGAACTCCTTTTTTTTTAACAGTATTTTGTTGGTTTGCAGTGCTTTATTAAACTTGATTGTACAATAAGTCAATTTTTCTGGACTGTCAGACTAGTTTGAGGCTAAAATTGTTAGTTATATGTCAGTTTTTTGGATTGTCAGACAATCATCTTTTGAATTAGTACATTATCTTTGTACTGAAACTAATACATGTTTTTTACACAATGAAAAAAATATTTTCATTCATCATTATTTCAATTCTCTCAGTTTGCATTTGTAAGTTATATGCAGATGAAACAACGAATCGATATACGCTGGACACCGACACACTTGTAGTTTACAAAGATGTGCCGGGTCAAATTGCTTCCGATAAATATTCTATTCGTGTAAGGATGGACAAAATAAGTCAATCACCAATTATCAATATCAGTGGTTTACTGATAAGTGGAGTCATAGCTATGGAAATATTGAATTAAGTAAGAATACGCCTGTCGAAGTTGAAATCGCATTTAAGTCACCAACTTTTACCATTGCTGGCCAACCCATTTTTAAAGCAGCCGCTCATCCTGCCAGTCGGGTTTCGATACAGCCTACTGTCGAAAATGGCAAAGTTTATTTTACCATTAACAAACCCGGGCAAGTAGTTATTGATATTAATGGACAAATGGACGACTATCACGCCATTATTAATCCTATTGGACCAGCACCAGCAGAAAATATTAGTTTTCCTATTCATGCTATTTCGCTGTTTGCAAATCCTGTTATTAAAAAACCATCTTTAAATGGTTCAAGGGTGAAATATGTGAATGTAGGCGACGATATTGCCATAACTAAAAACCTTGACCCGAACACGTTCGATACCTTGTGCTTTATGCCTGGTGTTCATAATGTTGGGATAAACTTTAAAATACATCCTGGTAAAAAATATTATATTCCAGGCGATGCCATTGTGTATGGTGCTTTTACCAATTTTGGAATGCCTGTAATGGGGAATTTACGTGCGGGTGAAAATATCAAAATATATGGTTACGGTACCATAAGCAGTCAGGGAATTCATCATCCAATGTTTGTCCCAGGTTCTGAAGAGTTGGAATACGAACCCATTTTTATTACCGACGCACTCAATGCCGAAGTAAATGGAATATGTATTGCTGACCCTTGTCACCACTCCTTAAAATTACAAGCTTCATCTGTTTCTAATAAAATGAAACCGACTACTTTTACTAAATGGGTTAAAATTATTTCGTGGCGTGCTAATGGCGATGGTATTGGTAGTGCCGAACAAGTGGAAGATTGTTTTTTACGCACTGCCGATGATGCATCGTACGTAAAAGGTAACAGAATACGAACCATTTTCTGGCGCGATGTGCATGCAGCAGGTTTTCACATGGCCGGAATACCCGATGCCAATGAAAGTTTTCCAATTGTAATCGAAGATTGTGATGTCATCTATCACCGTTCACGTAATATTGATGGTTCCAATGGTGGAATATTCCATAATCGTGCCGAGGGCATTTTAGGACCACATGTTGTAAATTTAACAGTCCGAAATTTCCGAAGTGAAGACAAACGTGCTAATTCGCCAT
>JAIFLC010000156.1 GCA_020049295.1 Bacteroidota bacterium | reverse complement strand
TCTGAACATCTTGTTTATCTTTTTTGTTTGAGGACATAAACAATGTTTAACAAAAATTTATTAAAAAGGAAATAACTATGAAAAAATTAATGTTTTTTATAACAACAGCATTTTTGCTTATGAGTATCTCAACGTTTGCACAAGAATTTAAGGCAAACACAGGAAAATCGGAACTAAAATGGACTGGTAAAAAAGTTACCGGCGAACACTGGGGATTTATTGGATTGAAAGAAGGTAAGCTTACTTTGCAAAAGAACAAAATTACCTCAGGCGAATTTATTATTGATATGAACAGTATGAATTGTAAAGATCTAACTGATGAATCGTATAATCAGAAACTAATTGGCCACTTAAAATCAGATGATTTTTTTAGTGTAGAAAAATTCCCAACAGCAAAACTTACTATTACCGAGAGTGGATCATTTGTAAAAGGCGAAGCAACTGTTAATGGTAAATTAACCATTAAAGATATAACTCATCCGGTAATTTTTAAAGCGAAAAAGACAGAAAATACCTATGTAGCTCAGATTGTTATTGATCGTTCAAAGTATGAAGTTAAATATGGATCAGGTAAGTTTTTTGCTGGTTTAGGTGATAATATGATTTATGACGATTTTACTCTCGATGTTAAATTAGTTGTAGAATAATTACTTGATTAACAAAATAGTAAAAAGGAATAGAGTTTATCTATTCCTTTTTTTTATATTAATCCCAAGTCAATCTCTTTTCCAATTGAGGTTACAAAATTACCTGTAGCTACAGTTACTTCAACATCTCCATCACAGCCTGAATGAAAAGTAAAAAATACAGAACCAAATATAAATCTTTCCTCCGTTTCCAAATCCACATCTTGCATAAATGCATAACCAGTGGTTGGATTTCTTAAACAATCCATTGAAAAGTGAGTATTAATCATTGCCAGTTGCATTGTTGAAACCGATGAACCCGTGCTATAATCTATTACTTCAATGCTTTGTTGACCACCATTAATAACAAACTCATCATCAGAAAAATCACTTAATGTATTGTTATGATACACATCAATAATCCAGGCATTCTGATCAATTGCTATATATTCATTTATGGCTCGTTCCAGGTTTAATTTTTCAATTTCAATATTTATTTCATTTTCAGTTAAATCAATTATAAGGTCCATATCGCCTCCCAAATTTATGTCATATCCTGCATAAACGATTTTAACTGATTCTTCGTCAAACATAACAGGAAATGTCTTAATATCTTTTAATCTTAATCTGCCTATTCCCAATTTGTTTTTGGTAAAGAATATACTAATTATAGCCGTGTTTTCAGAAAGTTGAATTCCGGCAACAATCATTTCATTATAATCGTCATCCTTAAATTTATAGGGGTAATTCTCTGATGTATTGATATATAGTATAAATGCATTTTTATTTTGTTCAACTTTTACATTTGACATTTTATTTCCCTTAAAATGCGACATCATTACTGTAGCTGCATATCCAATGGGAATACAGGTTCTTATAGTTTCAGAAATAGGACTTACAGGTGGTTCTGGAAAAAGATCTTCGATAAAATCTTCTTTTCCACAAGAATAGAGTAAAAAAAATGTAATGACAAAAACAATTATTTTCTTCATTCGTCAAATTGATTCGTCTGTTTTGTTATACAGAAAACAAACCAAAAAAGTTATGCAATTAAGGGATTTACTTTAAACGAATACCATCCTCAAGTATCTCAATTAGTCGTTGCTTAAATAAACTACCAATAGCTTTTTTGTAGGTTTTTTTGCTGGCCGCGAACATTCCATAAATAGTTTCGGGTGAGGATTTGTCTGTAACTCCAATAAATCCATTGTTAGCTTTCAATTTTTCGATAATTCTGTCGGTAAGATTATCTATTTTTTCGAAACCAGGTTTGTCAAGATTTAAATCGATCTTACCATCAGGTCTTACCTTTTTAATGTAGGCGGTAAGTCTCTGACCTCGTTTAAGAGTTCTAAAAACCTCATTTTCATATAAAATACCCCAGAATTTATTATCAACGATTGCTTTGTACCCAATATCTGTTTGACTATGAATGAGAATTTCTACTGCATCATCAGGTTGATAAGTAGGTAATTCGGCATTTAGGTATTTATCTATTTTAGTAGTAGCAGCAACTCGTTCGGTAAGTTTGTCGAGAAAAACCCTCACAATATATGAATTTCCTTCTTCGAGTGTTTGTTTTTGTTCGCTAAACGGAACTAGTAAATCCTTTAATAAACCCCAATCGAGAAATGCTCCAACTTTATTTACCGATGTTACTCTTAGATAGGCAAATTCGTCAACTTTGGCATAAGGAGTTTCAGTAGTTGCAATAATTCGGTCATCTGAATCGGTATATATAAAAACATCAATTATATCATCCACTTTCATCGTTAGCGGAATGTATCTCTTAGGAATAAGTATTTCGCCTTTTTCTTGGCCATCTAAATATGCACCAAAATCAACAAATTTAACAACTCTCAAGGAGTTAATTTTTCCTATTTCTATCATAATAAAAATATAGTATACAAAAATAAAAAAAAAGTGCAACAATTCGTTACACTTTTTAATAAGACATATATAGAAATTCTAACTATAAGCAGTACTATTCTTCTCTTCTACGATCGCCACCACTTCTGTTGTAGCCACCACCACCGCCACGGTTGTTACCACCGCCACGGTTGTTACCGCCTCTGAAGTTACCGCCACCACCTGTGCGACGTTCGCCTTCTTTGCGTTCTTCGGCTTTGTTTACAACAATTGTACGACCATCAACTTCTGAACCGTTAAGTTCTTCGATTGCCTTAAGTGCCTGATCATCGTTTGGCATTTCAATAAATCCATAACCTTTGCTTCTTCCAGAGAATTTATCAGTAATAATTCTACATGATGCTACTTCTCCATATTCTTCGAAAAAGCCTTTTAATTCTTCTTCCTTAACTCTAAATGGAAGACTTCCAATAAAAATGTTCATACGTATAAAAAAAATTTAAGTGAAAATGATTGTGCAAAAGTAACTTAATATTTAATATAAAAGCTATTTATATCAAAAAAAAATAAAATCTGCATGGTTAATTGTGTTTATTAATTCTTTTTTAAAACAAAACTCCAATATTCCATTTTGCCATTGGCAAATGATTCATATCGTTCTGTTCCTTTAGTACCAGCAAATTGTAAAAAAGCCTTGTTCAGGAATCCTGGGATTTGTTCTTTAATTAGATTTTCACGTCGTAAATGATCATAATCTAATGCTTTTACAACATTTTTTGAAATATTTTCTTCTGAAACAAATTCAAAACCACAGTTTTTAAGTTGCGTTTTAATAGTTTCGACTTCATTTTGTCTAATCATATCGGCAAATAAAAAATGGCCACCAGTTCTTAATACTCTTTTAACTTCTGAAAAGAATACATCAAGATCTTTATAACATCTAGCTGATTCAACATTTACAACTGCATCAAATGTAGAATCTTCAAATGGAGGTTTTTCTGCAAACCCTTTAATAAAAGTTAATTGGTTAACATTATGGTATTTATTGCAAAATTCAATTACATGTTTTGAAATATCAAGAGCTACATATGATTCAGGATTATAATAACGAGTTATATAAGAAGCGCCGCCTCCACGTCCAGAGCCAATTTCAAGCATTTTCTTACCTTTTAATTCTACTTTATTAACTACGTGATCATAAAGCTGAATACAATACCTATCTTTTTCATCTCTTTCGAGCAAATTTAAAACCTGTTCTCCATTAAGTGTGGCATAGCCATAATTCATAAAGGTAGCCGCTTTATCTTTGTCAAAACGGATCATTAGATTGTGCCAAAGTTGCCAAAGTGGCCTTCTAATTGCTTTGGGTAATTCACAATACTTTTCTACAATTTTTTGCATAAATTTTTTCTGTTTTTGGCAATCAGAATATTTTAACTTTTTGCCTTGGGTTAGTATTTTTTAAACTTTTAAACAATAAAAATAATATTGAATTTTTTATAAAAACAATTTTCAACTAAAATTGCGCAAGATATAAAAGTTTGTTGGTTTATTTGTTTTTTGTTAATTAATAAAAGAAAATAATCCAGTTAAATAGGTAAAAACTGATTTTACATTAATTTTTTAACCTTTTTCTCCTAATTATCTTGGTTGAATTGTAAAGAAGTGATACTAATTAGGTTTAGTGATTAAAAATAGTTGGTGATTCTTGACTTTTTATTAGTAAAAGCGATCTGAATCCAGCATTTAATTCACCTATTTGCTAGAAGCAAAATAGCACAATGCTTTTATAAGAAAAACATTAAGCATGTGCAATATAATTTAATTTATGATTTTATAAATGGAATAGTAAATTTAAACTCACTACCAAAACCCTCTTCACTCACAACAGAAATAGTACCCCCATGTTTTTCAACAAACTCTTTACAAAGGATTAATCCTAAGCCACTGCCTCTTTCGTTATTAGTACCAAGGCGTGAATGCATTTTTTCGATTAAAAATAGTTCTTTCTTCTCTCGCTCAGAAATACCAATACCAGAATCTTTAACTGATATTTCAACTTTGTTTTCAGCAATTTCAGCTTTTGCAATTACTATGCCCTTTCGGGATGTGTATTTTATTGCATTACTTAATAGATTCCTTAAAATGGTTTTGATTAAATTTTCGTCAGCCGTAAATTCAAGGTTTCTAGGAATATTATTAATTATCTCAATATCTTTAAATCTGCTGAGATTATCAACCCCTTCAATGCACTCTTGTGTAATTGTATATAATTGAATTTTTTGAGGATTATATTTTATCTGATTGGTTTGAGATTGAGCCCATTGTAATAAATTATCTAATAAAACATACCCGTTTTTAGAGGTTGTGTACAAAATATTAATATCTGAAATAATTTCTTCTTCACTTAACTCCTTGTATTCTGTTTTTAATATATCAGAGTATCCTATAATAGAGTTAAATGGATTTTTTAGGTCGTGTGCTATAATTGAAAAGAACTTATCCTTAGTTTTATTTGTATTTTCAAGATCTTTGGTATAATCTACTATTTTCTGGGTTCTTTCTTCTACAAGTAATTCAAGGTTTTCATTCAGCGATTTTAATTCTTTTGACTTTAAACTGGCTAAATGATAGATCTTTGTATTATCGATAGCTAAGATAAAAAAGATACCCAGATTAATTAAAAAAACCGTATAGGGTGTTAACAATACATATGGTTTAAGTTTTAAAATTGCAAAGAAAAAACTATCATGAATTCCGGCAGTCATATTTAAAATAAATATACATAATAACACAAAGGATTTTATATCTCTTTCTTTCTTAAAATATATTGCTGAAAACACAATAAATAATACATTCCCAACTAATAGTATTATAATTGGATACGTATTGTTTATTTTAAAAAGATCGGATGTATTGCGCGGGAAAAGTAACATTGCTATTGCTATGCCATAAGCTATAAAAAGAATTGTTTTTATTTGTTTATTTTTCTTCTTAAAAATAAGAGTATAATCCAGAAGAAACAATAAACACACGAGCATTGCTAATTGAAAACCAATTCGGGAAATAAGTTCAACAATAAAAGTATTTGTAAAGTCATATGAAATAATATTGTTAATTAGGCTCACAATTATAAACAGGTTCATAAATGCAAACCAGAGATATTTCTTATCTGCGTATTCTTTTCTACTAATATAGGTAATAAGGTAAAAAACGAAAAACACAAAACCGCAAAATGATAGAGCCATAATAAGCTTACTCCCAAAAAAGTTTCGGGCAAAAGCATATCGAGCAGCATCCTTATCATTTGAGATAAATGATTTGTTAAATGGATTTACTTCTCCTTCTTTGGGATACAATTGGAATGCCAGTTCGTTTACCTGATTATATTTGATGAACTGTTCAATAAGATAAATATTCTCAGTATAATGAATACGATTGGTGTACCCATTTTTATAATTTCCTCTTTTACTGATTAGGTTCCCATTTAAATATATGTTACAAGGATAATCAACAGGAAATAAAACCAGGTATAAATTTTTATTAATAACCGCACTATCAATAATCACAACAGAGCGTATTGTAATCATTCTATTACTTTCTGATCTAATTTGTGGTATTTCTTTGTAATCATATTTTACGAAACCATCCTCTATAAGATCTCCTTGAATATATTTCCCTTCATCAAACTCACTTTCTAAAATATAATAATCGAGATATAAGCGGTTGTCAGCATTATTGTATATATTTTGGGAATAGATCTGTAAACCATTAAGAATAATGATTAGTGAAACTATTATTTTAAAAATGTTATTTTGAAAATTCATCGTTTATTATAAATGTATTACTCAATTCAAATACCTTATAACGTATAATCCCTTTAATGCTTGATGGGTAAAGAAATATAAAATTCGCTCCCAATATCAACCGTACTTTTTGCCCAAATTTTACCTCCATGTTTTTCGATAAACTCTTTACACAAAATCAATCCTAAACCACTACCTCTTTCTTTATTTGTTCCTGGAGTAGAAAAGAGCGTATCTATTTTAAATAATTTCTGAATATCATCCTCATGAATGCCAACTCCCGAGTCTTTAATTAATAACTGCATGTTTTGTCCTATTTCCTCTGATTTTATAACTACTAATCCATTTCGTAACGTAAATTTTATCGCATTATTTAATAAGTTTCGAATAACTGTCCTCAGTTGATTTATATCGCCAATAATGGTATGATTAGTTGACACACTATTTACTATCTCCAGATCTTTAAACCTGCTCTGATTCTCTAATGAATCTATACACTCCTGAACAAATGTTTTTAAATGAATAAGTTCAGGATTAAATGAAATTTGATTTGTTTGTGTTTGTGCCCACTGCAAAAGGTTGTCTAATAAAACATATCCACTTTTCGATGTAACATGTATCGTATTTAAATTATCTAATATTTCATCTTCAGTAAGTTCTTCAAAGTTATTTTTTAGTATTTCTGAATAACCAATAAGGGTATTAAACGGGTTTTTCAAATCATGTGTGCGTTCTTCAACAATCAACTCAAGTTTTTCGTTAAGAATTTTCAATTCTTTTGATCTGGTTAATGTTAAATGGTAAGTTTTCGCGTGATCAACTATTAGTACAACAAAAAGAATAAGATTAATAAAAAATACTGCATTGGGTGTTAATAAGATAAATGGTTTTGTTTTTAATACTGCAAAAACATATCCATCATAAATTCCAGCAAATAGATTCATTGCCATAGCCAATAAAATAAAAAATGATCTATAATGTCTTTCCTTAACAAAAAATAAAAGGGAAATTATAAACATGATAAAATTTCCAAGGATTAAAACAATAAGAGGATAAGAATTAAATGCTTTAATAACCCCAATTACAGTATCAGGAATTATTACCATAATAAATGCAGGCAAATATAGTATAACCAATATAGTCAGAAATATATTTTTCCTCTTTATTACATTTGTATAATCGACCAAAAAAAGAATTCCAACATACATAAACAAAGGAAATCCTGCTCGGGTTATTTTTTCAATCAAAAATGTATTTGCAAAATTGTATGACAAGAAATTGTTTAAATAACTGATAATAAAAAAGAGATTCATACACGCAAAAAACAAATAATGTTTTTTATGCCATTCTTTTCGGCTTATATAAGTAAATAAAAAGAAAATAGAAAAAATAATACCACAAAAAGATAGAGCCACTATTAAATTTGGTCCTACTAAATTTCTTAAAAAAACATATTTGTTTGCATCTCTTGCATTTGAAATAAAGCTTTTGCCAAAAGGATTTATTTCACCCTCCCTTGGGTAAAGCTCAAAAGCAATTTCATTAATCTGGTTGTACTTAATTAAACTAGGGGGAATAAGTGTTTTTTCAGAAATATGTGTTCGATTAGTGTATCCATCAGTAATATTACCTCTAAAAGTAATTGTTGTTCCATTAAAATAAACCCGACAGGCATAATCATAAGGTAGTGTAACTAGGTAAATATCTTTATTAACATTTGAACTGTCAATTATAAACTCAGATCTTAGGGTTATCATTCGATCATTTACGGCACGAGAAATTGGCATTTGTTTGTGATTATACTTAATAAATCCAAATTCGCGCATGTTACCATCAATATATTTGCCAACAGCAAATTCGCTTTCGAAATAATAAAAATCGAGATATAAACGAGGGCTTGATTCCTGAAATAAAGGTTGTGAAAATAAATATGAAGTTTTTAAAATAAAAACAAAGATTAAAAAGACGCTGAAATTTTTAATAAATAATTTCATTCGGGTAAATAAATGTTGATTTAATCAATGCTAAAGATAAACGAAAAGTATTAAAAACAAAATAAAATAGCGGTACATGTTATAATGTGCCGCTATTGTTTTGTTTTGAAAGCCTTAACCTTTTGTTTCCGTTTTAATGTAATTTACATTTCTTTCAGATAAGTACTTCATTATATATTTGAAGCATTCTGTGTATTTGCCTATGTGTTCAGGTGGAAAAACACCTTTTTTACTAAACACTTTATTTATTAGCATATCGGCTGTTGCAGTGGCTGTAAACCCAGTTGTTCGAGCCATAGATGAAAGTCTTTTTTCCGGATCATACTCATCATAAAGATCGTAAACAATTCTTTTATTAATTCCATTTTCAATACCTTCGAGAATAATTCTCATAACTGTAAATTCCTTTTCATTTGGATCAAGCTTCCAGGCTTTAAATAATAGTTCGGTAGTAAATTCAAAAGGGCTAAGCTCAAACCCTTTAACTTTCATTGGGCTGTGATCAAGAAAACCGGCTGCTTTTAGTGCTTTAATCATGTTAATATGTCCTGGATAGCGCAACGTCTTTTCCTTCATATTTGGGATATTCGGCAGGGTATAGATCAGCGATCGTAATCCATCAGAATTAAACGCTTCGAGAGTACCAATAGATTCAAATTCGATCAGTTCAGTATCGCTCATAGCTGGTTTTACAATCATTTTGCCATTTTCAACATATCGTGCAGGACGGGTATACTCTTCAACCACATCGCATGGTGAAAAAGGTGCTTTATACTCAAAAGGAAAAGTTCTAACTACGGGTAGTCCACCAACCATATACTCGAAATTCTCGATCTTCATTGTTTCGTTATGGTAGCCAGCTATTATATTCGGTATTCCAGGTGCAACACCACAGTCCATTATAACTGTTACATTATTATCCTTTGCCATTTGATCTAAAAACATTACATCCTCAGGTAAGAATGAGATATCAACAAGATCCTTTTTATT
Source organism: Bacteroidota bacterium (assembly GCA_020049295.1). Taxonomy (GTDB): domain Bacteria; phylum Bacteroidota; class Bacteroidia; order Bacteroidales; family UBA12077; genus UBA12077. Next base: position 12,699 of record JAIFLC010000156.1, on the reverse strand, counting down.
CTTAATAACTGTTTTAATGGTTTGTAATCCTAAAAATCCTGGAACAGCCGAAATAACTAGGTCAAATTCCTGAATCAAAGATGAAAGTTCTAATTCATTTTTCAAATCAGCTATTTTTGTTTTAATTGGATAGTTTTTCGATAAATACGAAAGCGATTCTGGATTTATGTCAACTGATGTAACATCGTATTTAGTGGACAAATCAATAGCCATAGCTTTTCCAACCATTCCGGCACCTAATATTATTATTTTTTTCATTATTTTAATTTTTATGATTTAGTAATGTGATTATTAAAAGTTAAATAAAAATAAAAGAATCACAATCCATTTGAGCGGTTTTGATAGCTTATTATATGTTGATTTGAAAATACCATAGATTTCAAAAATAATCATTTTATTTTTAGAAAACTTGTTTTGTTATTGCCATACGTTTAATCTTTTGGTACCTTTATAATCCAATTTTATGTGTAACTAATAAATAGCATTATGAGATATTTTATAATTATTCTGATTGTATTTCTGGGATTATCTGGTTATACTCAAAAGATAGAAAATGTAAAAATTCAGCAGAACAATGGCGAATTGCTTCTACAATATGATTTATACGGACAAACAGACATGGCTTATCAAATAAATGTGCTTTATTCAGTTGATAAACAAAACTGGAAAAAAGCAGAAAAGCTACACGGGGAACATGGTGATAGTATTTTTCCGGGTCGCAATAAGCAAATTGTTATCTGGCTCGATCTGCTCGAAGGATTAAATACAAAAATGTACTTTAAACTTATTGCTGTATATCCAAAAGTTATTCCTCAAAAAAAGGGTACATTAACCGATGTTATTGGCAATAACTATAATTGGGTTCGCTTTGGACAAACCCAATGGATGAGCGAAAATCTAAAATCAACAAATGATCCATCCGTTTGCGGATCAGTATATAATTACACAGCAGCATCAAATGCTTGTCCCGATAATTGGAGATTACCTACCGATGATGATTGGATGAATCTGGAAACTCATTTTGGGATGTCTACAGCAAAGGCAAATGAATTCGGTTTACGCGAAGTAAAAAATCTAAAACTATTCAATGATTCTGGATTTGTTTTAACCGAATGCAAATATCCTCAAACATTTTATCAAAATCAGGTTGTTGCAGCCTTCTGGACAGCCTCGGTTAATAAATTACTCTATATGGGCTATTCTGATAAATATATAACCCGTATTATTCGATTAAACGAGAATAAAATTAGCAAAGAGATGAGACCTAAAACGGAACAGCTTAGCGTAAGATGTGTTAAATCTGCTGTTTATAATGATACAGTTAGTTCTGTTTCGGAGGCAAATCTCAATTTAACTAATAAAAATAGCACTTTCAAAGATATTTATACAGGCGAAAAGTTTGAATCGGTTAATATTGCCAATACTATTTGGATTAAAAAAGATATCGTTGGCACATTTGGTTACAACGAAACGAATGATAAATGTCCGGCAGGCTGGCGATTACCTGTTGAGCAAGAATGGAAAGATCTGTTTGACTATTATAAACCATCCATTAAACTCGAAAATGAGAGTCAGGCTCTTGGTGAAAGAGTAGGTAGCGGTGGTATTTGGGGTTTTAATATGTCAGCATCAGATTATTGGATGGGCTCACGTTATTATATTTATCAAACCTTTTGGATAAACCGTGATAATAAAGAAGACAGCAAAAAGCTTATGTCGTACCCAACCAATAAATCAAACCTTGCAGGATGGGTTACAAAACAAACCAACGAAAAGGCTAAAATGCGTTGCGTACTAGACAATAAGGAATATAATGAATATGCCGGCACAATTAAAACTGGTAATATTATTGATAACCGTGATAAAAAAGAATACAAAACTGTTTTAATAGATAATCAGGTTTGGATGGCCGAGAATCTTTATTTTGTGTCGGGCGAAAACAGTAAATGTCGAGATGATTTAAAGGTTAATTGCGAAGCCTTTGGATATCTTTACAATACTCAAGTAACGGATAATGTTTGTCCCGATGGGTGGAAAATTCCTACATCAGCAGATTGGAAAGCTGTTTTAGCTAAATCGGCAAATAATGTCCCTTTACTATATCCATTTGGAAAAATAGGATTTGATTTATTATTTGGTAATGAAATTATTAAGGATGATTCTGGCAAAGCAGTAAACAATATATATACAACTAAATTACTATTTATTGATAATGGAGCTGCTGGTTATATTTTCTTTGATTCTAAAGGGAAAGTAGAAATTGAAGAAAAAGCAAAAAAGAAAGATATGATGTATATTCGATGCATTAAGAAATAGAAATCAATAATCAATGATTAAGGCAACCTGAGATTCAAATCTATTGAACTCAGGTTGTTTTCTTTTTTGGGAATGGTTTTTTAAAATTTCTTTTAAACGTTCTTTTTTCTCGTACTGGGTTCCATTCAGGACTTTCGCCAAGCTCTGGAGGTATTGGAAGTTTAATAATCTCACGTTCAATCAAACTTTCAATCTCTTTAAACCGAATCATATCCTTTTCATTTATAAGCGTAAGAGCTACTCCTGTTGTATTTGCTCTGGCTGTTCGGCCAACACGATGAACATAATCTTCCGAATCTTGCGGTACATCATAATTAATGATTAAGCTTATATCTTTAATATCAATTCCTCTACTAAGTACATCGGTAGCAACTAAAACACGGGTGCGTTTTGATCTAAATCCCGATAAGACTTCTTCTCTTTCCTTCTGCTCCAGATTTGACGAAATTCCTTCAACCACATATTTTTTATTGCGTAAACCCCTAACAATCTCCGAAACTTTGCTTTTAGTAGATGTAAAGATTAAAATGCTATCGTATTCCTCGTTATTTGAAATTAATTTATTTATTAAAGGTGTTTTTTGATTATCATAAACAAGGTATGCAGCCTGAATTACGCCTTCTGCTGGTTTCGATAATTCGAGCGTGATTTCGATTGGATTGGTTAAAATCTGTTTTGCCAATAACCTGATTTTAGGTGGCATTGTTGCACTAAACATAAGCGTTTGACGCTTTTTAGGCATAAAGGAAACTATTTTTTGAATATCCTCGAAAAATCCCATATCGAGCATTTTATCTGCTTCATCAAGAACTAAATAATCAAGTTCATCAAAATTAACATAGCCCATTTTTAAATGAGCAATAAGTTTACCAGGTGTAGCTACTATGATATCTGTATTACTGGTTAAGGCTTTGCGTTCAGAATCAAAACTATTTCCATCACCACCGCCATATACAGGTAATGAATTGTTAGGTACAAAATAAGAAAATCCTTGTATCTGTTGATCAATCTGTAATGCCAACTCGCGAGTAGGTACGATGATCAAAATTTTTATTCCTTTATGTTTTTTCAACGAAATTTTATGCAATACTGGCAGCACATAGGCAGCTGTTTTACCTGTCCCAGTTTGTGCACATGCTATTAAATCTTTTCCTTCTAAAATACTTGGAATTGCTTGTTCTTGGATTGGGGTGGCTTCGTCAAACCCCATATACGAAATTGCCTCCATAATACCGGGGCATAAATTAAACTCACTAAATTTCATGTAAAACTACTCTTTCTTCTTTTTTAAAACTTGTGCAAAGATATTGTTTTTTAATCGATTACTGCAAGTATTCTGATATTTTGCCACTGAGCCGTTTTAATGATATTTCGGCAATCTTTGCCTGATATTGAGCTGCCAGTAAACGATCTTCGGCATCAAGATAAGCTCTTTGTACATCACGCATCTGTAGTCCAGAGAAAGTACCAAGTCGGTATCTTTCCATTGAGATTTCAAAGTTATTTCTTGCAATCTGTAAGTTAGCCATCTCCAATTCAACTAGCTTTAAACTGTTCTGATACGTATTATACAAAATGCTCAATGAGGTAAAAACATCTTGTTCAAGCTGATTAAACTCAAGTTCAGCATTCAATACATCTATTTTTGCATTCTTCTGCTGACGATTAATATTAAAGCCATCGAAAATTGTAAAACTAAGTGATGCTCCATAATTCCATCCAAACGAATTGCTTTCCAATGTTGTACTCATAGGCGATTCGCTTTGAGCCAGATTGGCACTTCCGTATAATGAAATTGTAGGATATCGGCTTGCTTTTATACTTTTTAAGTTTAATTCAGAAATATTCTGGTTTTTAATAGCGATTAAAAGGTTCGTATTATTCTCTTCTGTCGCTTTATGCAAATCATCAAACAGTAATGATTGATTTATGGTAATCGAATCCGAAACAATAGTGTTATTTGCTATATCAATTGCTAATAGTTTATTCAATCTAAAAATCGATCCTAACAAATTTTCTGATTGTTTTAAATATTGAGATGAGTCTGAATTGAAATCAACTACAGCCTGCTGAAATTCTAGTTTTGACTCCTGTCCTATTCGATAACGCTCTTCGGCAACCTTCATTCGCTCTTTCGACAGATTTTTAATATACCGAATCGTTTCAAGTCTTTTTTTCTGTTGAATTACAGTGTAATACTCAACACCGACCTGTGCAATCATATTTTCGATATTTAACCTTGTGTTCATCTGCCCAATTTCCAACAATTCATTTAGCTTGTCATACTGAACAAACATATTAAAACCATCGAAAATAGTCCAGCTTAAGTTAACAGAAGCTGTTAATGCATTCGATTTGGCATTATCTTTTTCGATCGGATCGGGACTTGTTGCTAATACCTGCCTTGAATCGGTTATACTATAATTTTGATTCGCTGATGTGTACATATAAGGTAAAAATCCAGCATTGCCAAGTGTTTTGTTATTTAAGGCAATTTCTTCACTATTTTTTGCGATTTTAATTGAATAGTTATTTTCAATTGCAATTTGCAGGCATTTTTGAAATGAATAAATTTCCTGAGCTTTTAATGGCTGCAAGTTAATTAACACTGTAAATATTAGTACAATAAATATTTTATAATTGTTTATTTTCTTCATATAATTCTTCTTGAATATTTTCTTCAATATTTGAAACAGATTTAGATTTCTCTGATATATACGAGTACATAGCAGGTACAACATATAAGGTAAAGAAAGTTGATACAAATAAACCACCCACAACTGCAACACCCATCGAAACGCGACTACCTGAACCTGATCCTAATGCTAATGCAATTGGCAAGGTTCCCAAAATGGTTGATAAGGATGTCATTAGTATAGGTCTAAATCTTGCTACAGCAGCTTCCTGCATTGCGGTATCCTTATTAAGACCAGTGGCTTTTCTTTGATTAGCAAATTCAACCAACAAAATACCATTCTTCGATACTAGCCCAATTAACATTATTATACCAATTTGACTAAAGATATTTAATGTATAGTTAAAATACCATAAGAAAATCAATGCACCAGCTAATGCTAATGGTACGGTAAACATTATAATTAATGGATCACGGAAACTTTCAAACTGTGCTGCCAAGATTAAATATATTAATACCAAAGCCAAGACAAATGCAAATGCAAGACTTGATGAGCTTTCCTCAAAATCCTTTGAAGCACCAGCCAAGGCTGTTGAATAGGTATCGTCAAGCACTTTATCTGCAATTTTTTCCATCTCCTCTATCCCTTCGCCCAAGGTTTTACCCTTAACTAAACCAGCAGAAACGGTGGCTGCCATATATCTGTTATAATGATATAATTGTGGAGGACTACTTTCTTCAACCAATGTAACCAGGTTATCTAGTTGTATCATTTCGCCCGAACTACTTCTAACATAAATAGATTTAAGATCAAGAGGTTCACTTCTATTTTGTCTTTCAAGCTGACCTAAAACCTGATATAGTTTTCCATTCATTACAAAATATCCAAACCTTGATCCACTAAGAGCAAGTTGTAAAGTTTGTGCAATATTTTGCATCGAAACTCCCATAATTACTGCTTTATCCCTGTTTATTGTTACTCTAATTTCAGGTTTTGTAAATTTCAAATTTAAATCAACAAACTGAAAAATTGGGCTATTTGAAGCTTCCAACATAAATTCTGGTAATACTTCTTTAAGTTTATCAAGATCAGCGGCCTGAATAACAAACTGAACTGGTAATCCACCTCCTCTGCCACTAAATGTTTGTTGTTGTGTGACGAAAGTTCGCGCTGCTGTCATATTTTTAATACGTGCAGATATCTTGTCAGCAATATCCTGTTGAGAAGCTTTCCGTTCTTCCGGTTCCTTAAGAATTAATCGAATAACACCATTATTTGAAGAACCTGACCAACCAGGTGATATAATTGTAATCATTCCATCCTTTTCTTGGACATCTTTTTCTATTATCCCGGATAACTCCATCATATATTTTTGCATAAATTCATAAGATGCACCTTCAGGACCAGTTGTGCTAATACTTAATGATGATCGATCTTCCAGTGGTGCCATTTCTGATGGTATAGCACTAAATAATACATATATAAGTCCTATTGTTATAAAAGTTATCAGAATAGCTAACCATCGTTTTTTCATAAATTTATTTAACGAGGTTGCATATCCTGTTATTAATGCATTAAAAAAAGGCTCAGTTTTGTAATATAACCAACTATGCTTCTGTCGTTTTTTTAGTAAACGACTTGCCAACATTGGTGTAAGAGTAAGAGCCATAAATGCTGAAATAAGGACTGCACCTGAAATAACAATTGAGAATTCTTTAAATAATCTTCCTGTAGTTCCTTGTAAGAATATAATGGGAGTAAATACTGCAACCAATGTTATAGTAGTAGCAATAACAGCAAAAAATATTTCAGATGATCCCTTCATTCCTGCTTCAACGGGATCCATACCCTTTTCAATCTTGGTATAAATATTCTCAAGAACAATAATTGCATCATCAACAACTAATCCAATAGATAATACTATGCCTAAAAGCGTTAAAACATTAATGGTATAACCAGCAATATAAATAATAAAAAATGCTCCGATAAGTGAAACAGGAATAGCAATTACCGGGATAATAGTTGTTCGCCAATCGCGTAAGAAAAGAAAAATGATAAGTACAACTAGAAAAAAAGCAAGAAAAATTGTTTCCTTAACTTCTGTTATTGATTTTCTGATATATGTTGTTAGGTCAAAACCAATGCTAACATTTATATCTGCTGGCAGATCTTTTTTAATTTGTTCTAATCTTTTGTAAACCTGATCAACTATTTCGATATGGTTTGATCCTGGTTGTGGAATAATTGCATTTCCGACAGAAGGTAATCCATCCCGTAATAAGGCTGTACGTTCATTTTCGGGTCCAATCTCGGCTTTTCCAACATCTTTAAATCGTACAACTCTATCGCCCGTTTGTTTTAGAATAAGATTATTAAAATCATCCGGAGTAACCAGACGACCAATTGTTCGAACTGTAAGTTCAGTCATTAATCCTTCAATTCTACCTGAAGGTAACTCAATATTTTCTCTATTGAGTGCATTTCTAACATCTACAGGTGTTAACTCATATGCAGCAAGTTTTGCAGGATCCATCCATAAACGCATGGCGGGTCTTTTACTTCCCCAAACAGCTACGCTGCTAACTCCAGGAATTGTTTGGAGTCTTTCCATAAAAACATTCTCAGCAATATCACTTAAATCAATTAATGTGCGTTTATCACTTGTAATATTTAGAAACATTATTGGTTCTGAATCAGCATCTGCTTTTGTAACTACTGGTGGTTCGGCGTCTGAAGGTAGCAATCTTCTTGCGGCAGCAACCTTATCACGAACATCATTAGCAGCTGTTTCAAGATCTACATTTAAATCAAACTCAACGGTTATTCTACTTGAACCATCGCGGCTGGAACTTGAAAGGGTATTAATACCAGGAATCCCATTAATAGCTTGCTCTAATGGTTCGGTTATTTGAGTCTCAATAACATCCGAATTTGCTCCAACATAACTTGTACTAACAGAAATAATAGGTCTATCAATATTTGGAAACTCGCGAACACCTAAATAGTTCATCCCAATAAACCCGAACAATAAAATAATAATGGTCATTACCATTGATAATACCGGCCTACGTATACTTAAAGATGATATACTCATACAATCAATTTTTTATCGGTTAATTATTCCTTAACTGCCATTACCGGCATACCATGACGAAGCTGCATAATTCCACTTATTATAACACTATCGCCAGGTTGAATACCACTCGTTACTTCAATTTCTTCGACAGTACGCAAACCTGTTATAATACTTACCGATTCTGCTTTACCATTTTTAACAATGAACACTCGTTCACCACCCATCTCAGGAATAATGGCTTCTGTAGGAATATTAAGTGCATCAGCTTTTTCGCGCAGAACGAGTTCAATAGATACAAACCTTCCTGCTTTTAATTCTTCTTTTGAATTCTCATATAATGCACGAACAGCAATTGTCCGCGTTTTTGGATCAATTTTTGGTTCAATAGCATATACTTTTGCTGAATACCAAGCTTCTATTTCTTCAATCTTAAATGATAAGTTTGTACCAGGCTGAACTAATCCTGAATATTTTTCGGGAATTGAAAAGTCAATTTTTAAGGGTTTGTTTTTTACCAATTTGGCAATCTGGGTACTTGAATTAACATAGGCTCCTTCGCTTACATATCGTAATCCTATCTTGCCATCAAATGGAGCATGAATTTGTGTTTTTACAATCCTTGCTCTAAGGAGTTTTATCTCAGATTCAATACCCTGCAAATCAGACTTTACTTGATCATACGATTCTTGGCTAACAGCCTCTTTAACCAAAAGTATCTTTTGGCGGTTTTCTTTTTCCTTAGCCAATTTTTCCTGTATCTGAAGTTTGTCAAGCTGTGCCAGCAAATCATCATCAATTAATTTGGCAAGCAACTCCCCTTTTTTAACATACGAGCCCTCCTTAAAATAAATGGCTGCGATCTTTCCTGCTGTCTCAAATGATAAATCCACTTCCTCATCAGGAATAATTGTACCAGAAGATTTAATTATCTCTCGCAATAATCCAGGATTTATAACTTTTACTTTAACTGCCGCAACTTGCCTAATGCCTATCAGAGTTTTGTTTTCCTTTTTTTCTCTATAATCTCTAATTTTAGGATAAGCAATCAATCCAATTACGATAATTCCTACTATAATCCAAACAATTGTTTTTAATTTCTTATTCATACTTTATAAATTTTACAAGTAATCTAATGTTTTACAATTTATGTATTTTATGTATTTTTTGAGTAAATCCTTTGATTAGATTAATCATTTATTCAATCGTTTAATACTATTAAAACTTTTTTATAATTTAAATACTCAAATACGTTAATGTCAGAAAAATGAAATCCTACTATGTTAACTAATTGAGTACCTAAAGTTAAACAATACAAAGATGAATTAGTTTAGATTATTACTAAAAAGAATTAGAAATATTGTCTACCGAAGAAGGATTAATAGCATAATTGCAATACATGCAATTATGCAAGTAACTATACCTATTACTATTCCGAATCGAAACCACTCAAAAAAAGTAATATGCTTATGGTACCTTTTTTCAATCATCCCCAAAGCAACAATATTTGCAGTAGAACCAATCAGGGTTATATTTCCACCAAAACATCCGCCAAACATTAAGGCCCACCAGAGCGATTCTGCTCCAATTTCTTTAACAATAGGAATAAATGCAGCAACAAAAACAATATTATCAACAAATGCAGAGCCTGCTGCTGTGATAAATAAAATAATAGGTGCAAGAACCAAAGGATTATTACCAAATGTATTTATAAAATTAGCAGCGATCTGTTGGGTAACTCCTGTTTTTTCGAGCGATCCAGCCACTGCAAAAAGCATCATAAAAAATAATAATGTCCACCATTCTACTTCTGATTCGATATAATGACGAGCACGTTCATTTTTCCAAATCATTAATATTCCTGAAATTGCAAGTGGAGCAACAATAAGCAATGTATTTTTTGCAACACCAAGTTTTTCTTCCAGATTGTGATGTAAAGCAATTAATAATACAGCAGCTATTAAAATAAACAATCCTTTTTTATAAGGAATTTGAATTAAAGGACCGAGTCCTATTAACATTTTACGTCTTGCCTCAAGTCGTTCGGTAAAAAGTAAAATATCTTTTCTATACCATAAAAGAACAATTATTAATGCACCTCCAAGTGAAATTAGCATAATAGGAAATGCAGTTACCATAAAATCGATAAAAGAAAAGCCTGCTTTTGTTCCAATAAGTATTCCTATTGGATTTCCAAGCATCGTTCCACTTGACCCAATATTTGTTGCTACAACAGATATAATTACGTAGGGAGTTGGTGATACTTTAAGCGTATCACAAACCTGAAAAATAAGAGCAAGCATAAATACAATAGAAGTGACTTCGTCAACCAGGCAAGCCATAAATGCGGACATAAACATTAAAACGATAATGAAAAGATGTCCAGACATTCGTTTCATTTTAATAATGCTCTGAATAATCCAGGAAAAGAGACCCAAATCCTTTAAAACACCAACAAGGGTCATCATTCCAATTAAAAATAGGATAATATCCAATTCAGCAGAATTTATAAACTGCTCAAGTGTTAATACATTACCTGCCAGAATAATTGCCATGCCAATAAATGCAATTGCTAACCTAAAGTTCCAAAAAAGTAACGTTGCTGATATTATTAGTGTAAAAATTGAAGTGGCAAGTATTTGCTTGCTTTCTCCCAATCCGGCATAAGAAGAAATAAATCCAACTAAAACACTAATACCAACCATAATGGTTAATCGTATTCCCAGTTGCTTAAGAGATATTTTATTACTATTATCTTGCATATATCCTTACATTAATCTCTCAATATTTTGTCTAAAAATAATTTCATTGAAATTACACCTACAAGTTTATTGTCGTCTAAAACATATACATGGGATATTGATTTTTTAGTCATGGTTATGGCTGCATAAATAAAGGGATCATTCTTTTGAATAACGGGGCAATCATGATTCATTATTTCGGCAAGCCACGTGTTTTCATCATTCTCAAGCATATTTCGAAATGGCTCAAAGTTTATAATTGGATTGATATCATCCATCCATAAAATATATCTGGGTAAACAGACTTCCATTAATTCGCGGGATGTTACTTCACCGACTAAATTGCCTTCTAAATCAATTACAGGAATATTTAAATAATCGGTATTTACAAATTTATCGATAGCATCCTTTAGATTATTCGATTCATTCAAATAAACTTCAACCTCTTCCATTAAGTCTTCAGCATATATAATTTCAGGTAAAGAAATATTTGATTGATCAATTATATTCCAGATTTCTTCAGATTTTTCATATTTAAGAATGGAACTAATATTTATTTTATTAAATAATTCTTTAAAAGATTTTGCTGTTTTGAGATATAAATCTGGCTTTTCTTTTGGAGATACAAGTATTATTACTACTGATATTTTTTCATTATTATTAGTAACAGACTGTTTGATTCCATTCTTTAAAACTGCAATTGCAATCCTAACATTTTCAGACGAGCTAATTCTGACATGATATAAAAAACAATCAGAAATTATTTTTTTTGAAGATTTAATGATTTCAATATTCGTAAGAAAATTAGAATAAATGGTATGAATATTTCCGATACCATAATTTAATGCAAGATTTTCCAACAACTTTTGAATCAATGCATCAAGTTCAATTTTTTCAGAATAAATTTCAATATTTTCGGGTGTAAATAAGGAAGAAATTTTATTACTATGTACATTTTTTGATACCATAGAATAAATAATGTGAAAGACTTAAACAAGTTACTGAGAATAAATGAGAAAACGTATATTTTGCCTTACTTTTATTAAAAAAAGAAGAGGTTCTATCAAAAGTAAAATTATTGTGTGTCTTTTTGCTTTGCAAGAGAAAAGTTCGACTGGCTCAAAATGACAATAATCTAATAATCTAATTGTCACACTGATAAAAGTCATCCTGAGCCTGTGGAAGGATGTCGGAGTGTGAATACGAAAAAAGAGGCTTTTGATACAGCCCCTTTTCACTAATAATCGTTAATAATCAAATTATTGCAATAATTCTAAAGGTAAAGCCATTTCTGGACCAAGATGCTTAAATTTATGTTCTATTTTACCTTTTGTTTCATATGCCTCAAGCTGCTTTGCAATAAACTTTTCAAGCTTTTTATTCATTTTCTCAATCTTTTCGTCAGGTGTAATTTCCGGTCCTTTTTTAGTAACCAATAGCTTTGCTTTATTTAAATCTTCTATTTTTTCTGGTGTAACAGGAGTAAGTCCAACATGAGCTTTCATAACACCCATAATAACATCAACCATTACGATATAAACTTTATCGGCTTCAAGTTCCGCAGTTAAAAACTCTTTATTCTCTGATGATGCCCAAAAAAGTTGTGTTCCTGGTTCGCACTCATAACGCATATACTGGTCTCCTTTAAATACACCGATATATTTATCCTGATGAAAAAATTCAAACTCAACAGGTTTCCCATAAAGAGTAACACGCGTAAAATAAACAACAGCCTTACCTTCGGTTGGTGGCTGAAAACCCTGTGCAAACAAATTGCCAAATGCAGTCAATACTAGAATTGAAACAATAAATAATTTTTTCATATTGGTAGATTTTAGATTAATGGATTACTATATTTTACTTTTGATATTCAGTAGGAATGGCTAATTCAGGAGTAATTTTCCTTAGATTTTCTTCTTTTAATGTGGTCTCG
>JAIFLC010000102.1 GCA_020049295.1 Bacteroidota bacterium | reverse complement strand
GATAAATCAAGAAATAGAAAAACTACGGTTAAGTGCCACATCATCTCTATTATCAGGAAGAAAAGATGTAATCGTTGTTTCGTCAGTTTCGTGTATTTATGGTATTGGTAATCCGGAAGATTTTCACAGTAATACAATAACCATAAATCAGGGTGATTTGGTTAGTCGTAATAAATTTCTAAGAACACTTGTCGAGAGCTTATATTCAAGAAGTGAACTTGATTTTAAACCGGGTACCTTTCGCGTTAATGGCGATACAGTTGATATTTATCTTGCATACAGCGATCTGGCATACCGTGTTATCTTTTTAGGGGATGAAATTGAAGAAATAGAATCATTCAATCCCATTACCAATGGTACTGTTGAGACATTAACGAAAGGAATTATTTACCCTGCAAACATCTTTGTTACAACAAAAGAGCGAATGCACAAGGCTATTCGTGAAATTCAGGATGATCTTTTTCAACAAATTGAGTATTTTAAATCCATAGGAAAAAACCCAGAAGCCAAAAGAATTAAAGATAGGGTAGAGTATGATCTTGAGATGATCAAGGAATTAGGCTATTGCTCCGGAATTGAAAACTACTCGCGATATTTTGATGGACGAAAACCCGGAACGCGTCCATTCTGTTTGCTCGATTATTTTCCGGATGATTTTTTAGTTGTGATAGATGAAAGCCATGCAACCATTCCTCAAATCAGAGCAATGTATGGTGGGGACAATTCACGCAAGAAAAACCTGGTTGAATATGGATTTCGATTGCCTGCAGCTATTGATAACCGGCCCTTGAAATTTGATGAATTCGAACAATTAGTAAACCAGATTATTTTTGTTAGTGCAACACCCGCAGATTATGAACTTGAAAAATCAGAGGGCATTGTAGTTGAGCAATTAATAAGACCAACAGGCCTACTTGATCCTGAAGTTGAAGTTCGTCCATCCTTAAACCAGATTGATGATTTAATGGAAGAAATTAATATTCGGACAGAAAAAAATCAACGTGTTTTAGTAACTACATTAACTAAAAGGATGGCAGAAGAACTGACAAAATATCTTATACGATTTGATATTAAATGTCGATACATTCATTCGGATATAGAAACACTGGAAAGAGTTGAAATTATGGATCAGCTTAGAAACGGAACTTTTGATGTATTGGTGGGAATTAACCTGTTGCGCGAAGGTCTTGATTTACCCGAAGTTGCTCTGGTTGCAATTCTGGATGCTGACAAGGAAGGCTTTTTACGATCATCAAGAGCCTTGACCCAAACATCAGGACGAGCTGCCAGAAACATTGATGGCAGGGTAATTATGTATGCTGATAAAATTACGGATTCGATGAAACAAACAATAGATGAAACCACTCGTCGAAGAGAAAAACAATTAGCTTATAACGAAAAACACGGCATCACTCCAACACAAATTATAAAAGCATCAAAGTCAATGATGGGCGACTATAAGTCAAAAATTGACAAGACAGGAAAAGCATATATCGAACCTGAAAGTATTGATATTGCAGCAGATCCTGTTGTCAAATATATGAATAAGATAGCAATGGAAAAAGCCATCGAAAATACTCGTTTAAAAATGGAGAAAGCAGCCAAGGCGCTTGATTTTAAAGAAGCAGCGCGTTTACGCGACGAAATGTATATGCTACAAGAATTAATCAAAACAAAATAAAAAGAGCTGCAATAATTGCAACTCTTTACTATGAATCGAATTGACGTTAAATCTACTCTTAACCCAAATATGATTTTAAATGATTACTTCTTGATGTATGACGTAATCTTCTTATTGCTTTCTCTTTAATCTGTCTAACGCGTTCGCGCGTTAATCCAAAGTAATCTCCTATTTCTTCCAATGTCATTTCAGGAACACCAATTCCAAAGAAATATTTCAGAATTTCTTTTTCGCGGTCAGTTAATGTAGCCAGAGCTCTATCTACTTCAATAACAAGCGATTCATCCATTAATAGACGGTCCGAACCTGGTGCATCATTATTTATCAAAACATCAAGCAAGTTATTGTCTTCACCTTCCTGAAATGGGGCATCCATAGATACGTGTCTGCCAGAAATTCGCATTGTATCAGTCAGTTTATCCTTCGGAAGATCAAGTTTTTCTGCAAGTTCATCAGGTGAAGGAGTTCTTTCGTTTTCCTGCTCAAATTTTGAAAATGCTCTATTGATCTTATTTAACGATCCAACCTGATTTAAAGGTAACCGTACTATTCTCGATTGTTCTGCTATAGCTTGCAATATGGATTGTCTTATCCACCATACTGCGTATGAAATAAATTTGAATCCGCGGGTTTCATCAAATTTTTCGGCTGCTTTTATTAATCCAAGGTTACCTTCGTTTATTAAATCAGGAAGTGTAAGTCCTTGGTTTTGATATTGTTTAGCCACAGAAACAACAAAACGCAAATTTGCCTTGGTAAGCTTTTCTAGAGCAATCCTGTCTCCCTTTTTTATTCTTTGAGCCAGCTCTACTTCTTCTTCAACAGTAATCATAACCTCCCGGCCAATCTCGTGCAAATACTTATCAAGCGAAGCACTTTCCCTGTTGGTTATTGATTTTGTTATTTTAAGTTGCCTCATAGAAAATAAAAGATTAATTTGTTGGTTAACTTTTTGATTTGTTTAATGAAGTTATTTACCCTTCATTATTTCAACTTTGTAAATATAAATGTATCTTCCACCTGGATAGGTACCTTCAATCTCTATTTCATCGCCCGATTTAAATTTTGATAATACATTTCTCAAATCATCGACGGTGTTCATTTTTTCACCTTGGATATTTGTTATGATGAAATTTTCTTTAATTCCGGCATCTTTTAACGCACCATCCTTAAGTTTAAGAACAACTAATCCATTATCAATACCCAATCTTCGTTTGTCATTACTGTTTAATCGCTGCAAATCTGCACCGAGCATCGTTTCAGATTGATCAGCTCTGACAATATCCGTGTTACCCTGTGTATTACGCAATATAACATCAAATTGTTTCTTTTTATTCTCCCTTTTTATAATAATGTTTACCTTTTCACCCGGACGATATTTCCCCATCTGCTCAGTTAATTCAGTCATACTGTTGACTGCAACATTATTAATACTTAAAATAATATCATTTGATTTTATTCCGGCAAGTTCAGCTGCACCCTTTTCGGTAACCTCTCTTATAAGAACTCCTTCAATTTTATCCAAACTAAGCTCATCGGCTAATTTCTTATTAATATCGCTAATTTCAATACCTAAAACAGCACGTTGTACCTCTCCATATTTAATTATGTCGGCAATTACTTTTTTAACGATATTTGCTGGTATAGCAAAAGAATAACCAGTATATGATCCAGATGGCGATAAAATTGCCGAATTAATACCAATCAGTTCCCCTCGAAGATTTACAAGTGCACCACCGCTATTTCCCTTATTTACAGCTGCATCAGTTTGAATATATGATTCAGGTGAGAATCCCTGTTCGCGTAAAGCATTGATACTTCTCGCTTTGGCACTAACAATTCCTGCAGTAACAGTCGAGGTTAGATTAAATGGATTACCCACTGCAAGAACCCACTCTCCTACTTTAGCCTCATCTGAATTACCAAACGGAATAAAAGGCAAAGTAGTTTCTTTGATTTTCAACAATGCTAAATCGGTATTTGGATCTGTACCAATTATTTCAGCAGTAAATGAACGTCGGTCATTGAGAATAACTTCTAATTTTTCAGATTTTTCGACAACATGATAGTTTGTAACAATGTAACCATCTTCAGATATAATTACTCCAGAACCAAATGACATTACTGGTTGATTATAATATCCATCACCAAAAAATAATTCATAAACAGGATTTCGATAATAGTTATTCTCTAAATTATATTTTGATGTAACGTGAACAACTGCGTTAACACTTTTTTCGGCAGCAACAGTAAAATCAGTTACATTACCATCACTAAAAACAGGCATTGCTGCATAATGAACATTGTTTGTATCATCAATAATACTTGTTTGGGATTGATTGTTTGTAAACTGTTTTGCTATCTCATTATCTTTTTTAATAGATGAATAGACAACTATGGTTAAGATGGCTGTAAAAACGGAAATTACAATATTTAAAAAAATAGTTTTTGTTTTCATAACTTATACTCTTTAGTTAAAACTAATTTTATCGCAAAGGTAACGTCAAAATTAATGCCTTGGTTTATTAAATGCACTATTCTTAACAATATTTAACACGGTCTACAATTTTGCAGCATTTTATCAAATATTTTTTTAAGTTTACAGAAAAAAGATGAAACTAACCTTTCATAAATTTCATGGTACGGGGAACGATTTTATTATTATTGATAATAGATCGATAAAAATAAACCTTAACACTGATCAAATTCAATTCTTATGTGACAGGCATTTCGGAATTGGTGCAGATGGATTAATGTTTTTAGAAAATCATCCTTCCCTGGCATTTAAGATGAGATATTATAATTCAGATGGTAATGAAAGTACTATGTGCGGCAATGGAGGTAGATGTTTGACCGCTTTTGCACAGAAATTGGAACTAGCATCTGAAAAAGTTATATTCGATGCTATTGATGGATTACATGAATCGGTAATTAATAAAAACGATACCATTTCGTTAAAAATGTCTGATGTCTCAGAATTTACAGTAAAAAACAATAATTACCTTTTAAACACAGGTTCTCCACATTATGTAATTTTTGAACCGGAGGTAAATACAATAAATGTTTTTAAAAGAGGATCAACAATAAGAAACAGCAAAGAATTTGAGCCATATGGTGTTAATGTAGATTTCGTTCAATTTCTTGGAAATGATCTTTTTGTAAGAACGTATGAACGTGGGGTTGAAAATGAAACCTTGTCATGCGGAACAGGAGTTACTGCATCTGCCATATGTGCAACAATAAATATGAATACTGACAAAAATTCATGGGATATAAAAACATTGGGTGGTAAACTAAATGTACGCTTTAAAAAAACCGGGAATAATAAATTTACAGATGTTTGGCTTACCGGCCCTGCGAAATTTGTATTTAAAGGAGAAATAGAAATTTAAAAGCAGCATAATTAAAGAATCTAATTGTAAGACTAAAATAATTGCTTTATGAAACCAATACAACCAATTTTATTTCTAGCAATTCTGTTCCTTTTACCTTTTATGGTAAATGCTCAAAGTTCAGATTCGAAAGACGAAATAATTAAAAAACTCGACAATCAGGTTGAATATTTACAGCACAGAATTGATGTTCTGGAAAAAAATATTGATGACATTCTATGGTACAATAAAGTAGGCGATATCGCTTTTATAGATAAGTGTTATATTTATGGACCACCCTTGGCTAAAGAAGAAAATCCAACAGCAATGGGTGCTGGCAATCCGGTAAAATTCTGGACCTATATTTTCATTCCAAAAGATATTGATCCGGCGAAAAAATATCCATTAATTGTTTTGCCACATGGTGGAGTTCATGCTGATTTTACAACATATTATGCCCATATTATTCGCGAATTGATTGCACAGCAATACATTATTGTTGCTGCTGAATATAGAGGAAGCACTGGATATGGAAAATCTCATTACGAAAAAATTGATTACGGAGGTTTGGAAATTGAAGATGTAAATGCTAGTCGTCAGCATATGATTGATAATTACGACATTGTTGACAAAAACCGTGTCGGAATTATTGGCTGGAGTCATGGTGGATTAATTACATTATTTAATATTTTTAATTATCCCGAAAATTATAAAGTTGCCTTTGCAGGTGTTCCTGTAAGTGATTTAGTTGCCCGAATGGGATATTATGATAATGAGTATCGCGATTTATATTCTGCAGATTACCATATTGGCAAAACAGCCAATGAAGATGTAAATGAATACAGAAGAAGGTCGCCGGCATGGAATACCAAGAATTTTAAAAATACACCTTTATTAATTCATACAAACACCCTTGATGATGATGTAAATGTATTGGAAGTAGAGCATTTGATTAAATCGTTAAAGGCTGATGGCAAGCAATTTGAATATGAAATTTACCAAGCTGCACCAGGTGGACATTCATTTGATAGAATGGATACTAAAGAATCGAAAGAAATACGTGTAAAAATTTATAAGTTTTTAGATAAGTACCTGAACGCTCCAAAAAAGATAAATAATGTGAATGACCTTGAGCTTCAATTTAAAACCAAAAAAAGCCGTTTAAACGGCTTTTTTTGGTTTTAAATATCAATTCGTGCATACTTAGCATGCTTTTCGATAAATTCCCTTCGAGGAGGAACCTCATCTCCCATAAGCATTGAGAAAATATGATCAGCTTCTGCGGCACTATCTATAGTTATCTGACGCAAAATTCTGTTTCCTGGATTCATGGTTGTTTCCCATAACTGTTCAGCATTCATCTCACCAAGACCTTTATAACGCTGAATACCTACTGATCCTTCTTTCCCTTTTTCGAATTCGGCAACAGCAGCATTTCTTTCCTCCTCAGTCCAACAGTAGCGTTGATTTTTCCCTTTTTTAACTAGATATAAAGGTGGAGTTGCTATATAAATATATCCACGATTAATAAGTTCTGTCATATAGCGGAAAAAGAAAGTTAAAATTAATGTTGCAATATGGCTACCATCAACATCAGCATCAGACATGATAACAATTTTATGATATCGTAACTTTTCAATATTTAGTTCTTTTGTATCTTCAATGGTGCCCAAAGAAACGCCAAGAGCAGTAAAAATATTTTTTATCTCCTCGTTTTCAAAGATTTTGTGTTGCATCGCTTTTTCCACATTCAAGATCTTACCTCGCAATGGCATAATCGCTTGAAAACTTCGGTCACGACCTTGTTTTGCTGTACCACCAGCAGAATCACCCTCAACAAGGAATAGCTCGCATAATGCCGGATCCTTTTCTGAACAATCAGATAATTTACCAGGCAATCCAGATCCTGAAAGTACATTTTTACGTTGAACAAGTTCACGTGCTTTTCTTGCTGCATGACGCGCAGTAGCGGCTAAGATAACTTTCTGAACAATTATTCTTGCTTCTTTTGGATTTTCTTCGAGATAATTTGATAGTTGCTCACTAACTGCCTGATCAACAGCGCCCATTACTTCGGAGTTACCTAGTTTGGTTTTCGTTTGACCTTCGAATTGAGGTTCCTGAACCTTAACAGAAATAACAGCAGTTAATCCTTCGCGAAAATCATCACCACTAATATCAAACTTAAGCTTGGATAACAAACCTGATTTTTCAGCATAGGATTTCAATGTTCGTGTTAAACCACGTCGGAAACCTGCTAAATGTGTACCACCCTCAATTGTATTAATATTATTTACATAAGTGTGAACATTTTCAGTAAATGAAGTATTATAGCTCAGCGCAATCTCGACTGGCACATCATTCTTCTCGGTATCGAGGTAAATTACATCCTCAACAAGCTTTTCGCGGGTTCCGTCTAGAAATTCAACAAATTCTCTTAATCCTTTTTCGGAATAAAACTTATCTCCACGGAAGTGTTTTCCCTCACCATTCTCTTCTTCTTCACGTTTATCAATAATAGTAAGGTTTATGCCTTTATTTAAGAATGCCAGTTCACGTAATCGTGTTGCAAGAATCTCGTATTTGTATTCGGTAGTTGTAAAAATAGTATCATCAGGTGAAAAAGTAACAACAGTACCTCGTTTGTCGGTTTTGCCAATCTCTTTTACTTGAGTTACAGGTTTTCCTTTTTCATAAATCTGCTGATAAATTTTCCCATCGCGATGTATTTCAACTGTAAGCACTTTCGATAAAGCATTAACACACGAAACACCAACTCCGTGTAAGCCACCGGAAACTTTGTAAGAATCTTTATCAAATTTACCGCCTGCATGCAAAACAGTCATTACAACCTCAAGTGCAGATTTCCCTTCTTTTTCGTGCATATCAACAGGAATACCACGACCATCGTCAGTAACTGTAACAGAACCATCTTCGTTTATAATAACATCAATGTTCTTACAATGTCCTGCCATTGCTTCGTCAATGGAATTATCTACTACTTCGTATACCAAATGATGAAGACCCTTTTCACTGATATCGCCAATGTACATTGCAGGTCGCTTTCGCACAGCTTCGAGGCCCTCAAGAACCTGAATACTATCAGCTGAATAATCACTACTTCCTTTGGCAATGTTTTCTCTTACTTCGTCATTTAAAAGCTCGCTCATTTTTTTATTTTTTTATTACTTTATCATTTTTTGTATGTAAAAACCAATTTAAAACAGGATAAAAAATTTACCGGTTAGATTTTTATTAGAAAGTTAAATTTTCTATTGGATTTTTTTGTATTCTCTCCGCCTCAGAACCTTGTTTTATTTCCCTGTATATCAATATATTAAAAATTGATTTTTACCTATTTTTTTTACCATGTAAATATACAAAAAATGGATGGTTTTTTTGTAATAAAAAGAAGTAAAATTAACCGATTTATGAACAGTTAATTCACAGTAAAAAATATATATAAGGAATTAGTAAATTCAGTTAAAATGTATCTAAAACGAATAGGTTAATCCTGCCAAAATATTAAATCCATAGGTTGGATAATAATTCCAGGAATAATAGCTTTCTGAAAGCAAATTATTTAAATGTACAAAACCTGAAAGTGCTTTTGAATACCGGTACTCTGCACCAATATTTATATCAATTACAGATTCTAATTCTTTAATATTTCCTGCATTATCGATTTTTGCATATCGTTTGCCCATTGCAAAAAGATCTGCTTTTAAAACTATTTTATTTTTCAAATTATACCGGGTAACAAAGCTCAGATCAAATTTGGGTTTATGCCATGCTTCTTTCTCAGTATCGAGAGTATAAGTGCTATAATTCCCCTTAAAATGGAAACTTAATTTTTCGCTAGTTGTAACTGATAATTCGCCAAAGTAAGATACTACCTCTGCATTATCGTAAATAACACCAAACATATTACCAATGCTATCTGTATTATCAAGATTATTTACAAAAAGTGGCATATCGTCGACTAACGAATAGGTTGCTCTGATATTATAATACGTTGTTGATGAGAAATTCCCTTTTAAACCAGCAAAAAGAATTATTTTATGTGCAGTATTTTTAAGCCCTAGACCAGGCATAATAAATGGATTTGTGTATGCAGTATGTTGGTAATCATTTATTTCGAGTTTACCATCAGCGCCAGCATAAGGAATAAGATAATGATTTGCAATATCATATTCAAGACTACCCATCGGGAAATAAAAGGTATTTGAATAATCACCACGATTATCAGAAAAAATATTAACTCCCACTTTAACCCTAAATCGTTTACCAAATTTACCGATCCATGGACTAATATTTACAATGGTATTACCAGCCGAATCAATACTTTCGCTAACTGAATGATGCTCTATTTTAAAATTAACACCAACCATTTCTGATGAAAAAATCTTATTGATATCACCTGCTATTTTAAAAGAAAGATCACTATTATCAAATTTATCTTTAAAATAATCAAGGTTAAAACCAAAGTCGTAATTTATATGAGTTGAATCGATATAATTGCTTTTATAATTGGTATTAAGATTTAAAAGCATGAAATTTTGTTTAATATCATCTTTATTAAGTGATGTATCAATTGATGGATTATAACCATAATGATATACCGTATTACTTTTTAAACCAATATCACCTAAAATTATTGAGTTTTTTAGGAATTTTTTACCATAAAAACGGAGTTCATTATCATGAAATCCTGCATCCTGGCGAATATCGTCTGTAAGATCAACTTTTGCAAATGATGACAAATGTTTATAATAAGCTCCATAAGAATAATCTTTGGACCTGAGATTGTTATAATATGCCTCAATCATCGGAATAATTTTTGTTCCAAGCCCAACGGTTACATAGCTATTATAAAGTTTTGACAGTGGTTCTCCAACCATTTTTGCCGGCTTAATCGGGTCGATAGTGTATCCAACATTTAACGGTTTGGTCTGCAACGTATATTTTACCTGAGGAATAAGCTTAACAGTATCTGTAATTCTAGGAAGTTTATTGATTTTAAATGCATCCGAAATGCTTGGTTCATATGGTTTAACAACATGCACTTCCTTGCTCAACGTATCCTGTGAGTAGGAATATTTACCAGCAAATAATATCAGGCTAAATGTTGAAAGGTATATTATCAATTTCTGCATCATATCTTAAGTTTACAATTTCATCAAATTAAAAAATTCCAAATTATTAACTAGCGTTAGAAGGTTATTTCAATTTCTTCTGATTTCTTTTTAGTTAACTCATACTTTTCATCTTCAATTATTTTATTATATTTTTCCTTTGCAGTATTTAATATCTCATCTTTTGCATCTGGATTATAATTATCGATAATGCTTTTTAGAGTATGTTTTGCCTGGAAAATATCTTTTTTCTGAATATAAACATCGGCCAATAATATAAATGTTTTTGCCAGCCAATATTCCTGTGAGGTTTTTTGTCCAATAAAATCGAAAATTTCATACTCAGCAACAGCAGTTTGTTTATCGTTGAAATAGATTTCGCAGATAAGATATTTTGATTCGGCTCCCTCTGCACTATTTACATCATGCGAAAGAATTCTAAACTCGTCAAGGGCAAGTGGATTTTTCTTATCGGCATACAATGCTTTTCCCTTTTTGTATCTTGCTTCGCGCATAATTTCTTCAGAAACTTTTTCGGTATGCAATACCTTATCAGCAGCAAGTACGGTATTATTATTGTCTTTTAACTGGAAATATGAGCGCATTTGTCCTATCCTCGCATCAATAAGGCTACTGTTGAGTTCAGCCACCTCCTCGAGTTTTTTATAATGATCTAATGCATCATTATAGCTTGAATCTCTGTAATTTAGAACTGATGCTGATAAAAGAGCCTGCTCAGTGAATGTGTTTTTAGGTTTGCTTATTACGAAGTTATAGGATTTAAGTGCATTTTCTTTATCACCTGTACGATTGTAGCAATCGGCAATGTAAAAATGTGCATTTAGAATGAAATTTCCATCGTTATATTTCTGAATATAGTTTTTAAACTGCTCTATAGAACCTGAGCAATCACCCTTCATATAAAGCTTTTCGGCAGAGATGAAAGTCAATGAATCTTGTTCTGTTAGGCTAACATCAGCAAACTTTCCCAACCCATTTACATAGCTAAAATAACCATTAACGTTATTCATATCTACATAAATATTTTTGATACCTGTAAGTGCATTTTTTGCTTCTGTAGTTCCCGGAAAGTCCTCAACTACCCTTTGATAATATTTAAGAGCTTCATCATTTTTATCCTTATTGTAACTAATAAGCCCCAATTGAACAAGCGAATTTTTCAAATAACTACTTGTAGGATAATCATTTAATACCTGCAAATAGCATTCGTAAGCTTTATCTTCGTTTTTCAGTTCAAGATAGCTTTTACCCATTTCAAATAATGCATCATCAATATATGCTGATTCGGGGTGTTCCGTAATTAGCCGTAGTAACGATTCTATTTTTTTCTCAGGTCGGGTTAACAGTCCAAAAGAAAAACCACGTTGAAACAATGCATAATCCTTGTCCATTTTCCCTGTAAGTATTGCTTTATCATAATAATCGATTGCCATCCAATAGGTTTTATTCATAAAATAGCTATCACCAATTCTATTATAAGTATCTGATAACGTGGGAGTAGAATCGTTTGGAGCAATGCTGCTATATTTTCTAAACCACGGAATAGCTTCGGTATATTGTTTTAATTTAAAATGAGAATATCCCAGGTTGTAATGAGCTAAGTTATACTCTTCAAGTTGAAAAGCGCCTGGAGTAATTAAAAACTGGTTATACTCATCAATTGCTTTCTGAAAATCGTTTAATTGATATAATGCTTCTGCTTTCCAATAATGTCCTTGTGCCGAAATCGCCTTATTATATGCAGGATACTGAAGTGATTTATCAAACGTTTCGATTGATTGTTCAAAGTAAAGATTATTATACAATTCCAATCCTCTGTAATAGGCAACTTTTTGATAAGCCTCCTTCATTGCATGATCTTTATCCTTTATTTTGTCGAGTGAGTTGAGAGCCTCTTTGTAATTACCTGTATACAAGTAAGCCATAACTAAAAAGTTATACGCGTCATCGATACGATATGAATTTGGGTATAACTTAATAAACTGCTGAAATGCGTCTATTGCTTCATTAAAAGGTGAATGGAAAAGTTCGTAGGTTAATAATGCATAATTAAACAGGGCTTCCTCTTTAATTTGAGGATCAAAATCGAGTTTTGATGCAAACTCAAATGCCTGTTGTGCTCTATTTTTTTGTCCAAGCTCAATATAACAATCAGCCAAGTGAAAATATGCATTCTGTGCTAATTGATCATTATTATTTACAGCTTTTTCGAATGAAACAACTGCGCTATCATATAGTTTTATTTTATAATATGAGTACCCTAATTGATAGTAATCCTGGCTTTCGACTTTTGGTGCATTTTTAGCATGCATTTCGAGATACTTAACACCCTCAGCATATTGTTGTTTTTTATAATACGAATCGCCCAGTATTTTTGCGATCTCAGGAGCTCGTTTTGCACTTGCAGACTCAATTAAAGCCGGTGCATAACTAATCACCTCATTATATTTCCCTTGCAAATAATAGATCTGAGTTATATAATATGGAACTACCGGGGCAAAAGTTTCATTATCGGTTAACCGTTGAAATCCTTTTAGAGCTGTTTCGTAGTTTTTATTCTGATAAGCGATATGCGAATAATAATAATTTGCAGGTGCTGTATATTTTGTATTTACATCCTTGATTTCGAAAAATGCAGCACTTGCTTTTTCAAAATCTTTAGTCACAAAATAACTATATCCTAACTTAAAATAATACTCATAAAGCTCTTCTTTATTTAATTTGTGTTTATTCAATTTGGTGTACCAAAATATAGCTTTAGCATATCTGTTTTGTCGGTACTGGAATTTACCCATGTTAAAATAAGCCGAATTTACTTTTGAGTTTTCAGGACGCTCAGCAATAAATTTGGCCATCAGATATTCAGCATCATTATTAAATAATTCAATGGCACACAAGGCAGAATAATACTCAGCATTAGCTTTAAATTCATGGTTATTTTTACCATAGAGATTAATGGCTTCATTAAATTGCTCCTGAGCTGCCCCATATTTTTCCTTATTAAACAGTTCCACCCCATTTTTATATAACCTATCGGCATCGGTAAAGATTAGGTTTTTCTGTCCAAACACACTAATACCCAAAGAAAATAGTAACAGAGCAAAAAGTAATTTCCTAATTTTTTGTATCATAATTTACATCACTTGAAATTCGCATAAATTTAGCAAGAATAAAATTATCAAGCCTTTATAAAAAGGCTTTTTAATTAACATTAAACTGTTAATTATTAAAAATATTTTATCTTTAGCTAATTTTGTACCAAACTGCAAATATAGTTTAATAATGTACTTTTTAAAGACCCGTGGAACGGATAAAATTCCTGACTTTATTCAATTGCGTGATGATCAATTTGTATTAATTGCACATTTTAAAACATCAAATCCAGTGCAATCAATAAAAAAGCTTGGATTAGAAAAATATGAAGATCAGATTGTTAAATTGATCGAAGAGGTTCCCTTTGGGAAACTTTATAAATTATAAAAAATTGGGTATAAGGGTATAATATTATTACAAAAATAAATATTACAGCATAATGGAACTTGATACAATTATAGAATTTGAAAAGGCCAAGATTTTTCAGAAAGATAATCTGATTCTTAATGATGTAAATCTTAGCATTAATAAGGGCGAGTTTGTTTATTTTATTGGCAAAGTCGGTACAGGTAAATCAAGTTTGATAAAAACAATTAATGCCGAAATCCCTTTAAAGGATGGTGAAGGTAAAGTTGCAGGCTACGATTTAAAAAAGATAAAAACCAAACAGGTTCCATTTCTAAGACGAAAATTGGGTATTGTTTTTCAGGATTTTCAATTACTCAGCGACCGTAGTGTTCACGACAATCTTCAATTTGTGCTTAAAGCAACAGGATGGACAAGTAAACAAGAAATTAATGATCGTATAGCTCAGGTACTTGAACGAGTTAACCTTGGTTACAAAGGATATAAAATGCCTCATCAACTTTCGGGTGGAGAACAGCAACGTGTAGTAATTGCAAGAGCGTTGCTCAACGACCCAGAAATTATACTTGCCGATGAACCTACAGGAAACCTTGATCCTGAAACATCGGTAAACCTAATGAAACTATTGCTCGAAATTTGCAATAATGGCAGGGCTGTTATTATGGCAACGCACGATTACAATATGGTAAAACAATTCCCTGCCCGAACCGTTAAATTTGATAATGGAAAAGTATTTGAACAGCGACTTGCCGACGAAATTGATTTTGACAGTTTGAAGGAATACTAAACTTTAGCCTTCTAATGAATTATTTTATAAAGGACTTCAATTTTAAAAGTGAATTTTTACGAAATATTTTTACTCTATTATCAGGGTCGACAATAGCTCAAATTATTACTTTTTTAGCGATTCCTGTTCTAACAAGAATATATACACCACAGGATTTTGGTTTCTTTGCTATTTATTTTAGTTTAGCTACTATTGTATCTACTATATCAACAGGAAGATATGAATTGGCAATAATGTTGCCAAGGCACAAAAAAGATGCACTTGCAATTTTAAAGGGAACAACCCGAATAGTTTTTGTAATTTCTTTTCTATGCTTTATAGCAATCACTATCATAAAAAACAGTGAAAACATATTTATAAAATTCATTAATCCTAACTATTTTTACTTTTTACCCTTGAGTGTACTAGTATTGCCCAGTCAGGGTC
Source organism: Bacteroidota bacterium (assembly GCA_020049295.1). Classification (GTDB taxonomy): domain Bacteria; phylum Bacteroidota; class Bacteroidia; order Bacteroidales; family UBA12077; genus UBA12077. Next base: position 23,751 of record JAIFLC010000102.1, on the reverse strand, counting down.
TACATCGGGTTCAAATATTCTATTTGGTCTTTTCCACTACATACAATCAACAGGACTATTTATTGGACATATTATTGGTCAGTTCTTTCAGTTAATTATATTTTATTTTAGATTTCAAAAAAATGAAAAATCAGAATTTAAAGAAATAAAAAAAACAGATATAAAAATCCAGCTAAAAGAGAATAAAAATTTTCCATATTATTCGGCTCCAATGGGATTGTTAAACTCTATTTCTGTTGATATATTGATCTATGTTTTAAACATATTTTACTCAACAACCATGGTTGGATTATACACCAATGCGTCAAAAGTTGTAAACTATCCATTAAATCTTATTACACAATCGTTTACATCTGTTTTTTATCAGAAAATAAACGAAACAGAGAAAAAGGTTAAGCTTTATCTAATGTCTTTTTTCATTAACCTAATTTTGGCAATAATTGCAATGATACCGATCATTTTATGTGGAGAAGAGCTATTTGCATTTGTGTTAGGAGAAGAATGGAGAATGGCTGGCTCGATCGCCAAATATCTTGCCCCACTTACCATTACAAGCTTTGCAATGCGAAATGTAAGCAACGTGTTCTCACTAACTCGTCGGAATGGGATTTTATTGATTTGGCAAATCATTTATTTGATCGTAATTTTATCTGTACTATTTTTTACCAAAACAGAAAAATTTGAAATTTTATTATTGGGGGTATCTCTGTTTGGTTCGGTACTATATTTAGTTTTGGCTTTTATTGGATACAGAATAATGAAAAACGAATATGAAAAAGCTGATTAAGCAAAGTATATATTTCATATTAGGTCTGTTTTACAAGGAGCTAACTATTGGTGATCCAAATTATCCAGTGGTTGATCTAATAAAATATGCTTATAAACAAAAGATTGTGGGTTATAACAGAAATGTTCCATGGCCAGTTCATTTTACGTCGCAGATAAAATGTCCGGAAAAGATTCAGCGAGGAACGAAATATCCCGGATATGCAAAAGGGTGCTATGTTGATGGCAGGAACGGAATAATTTTCGAAGAGAATGTATTAACCGGGCCTCATGTTTCGATCATCAGCATGAACCATGATGTTTTGAATTATAATACCTATTTAAGAGGAAAACCAATTATTATTAGAAAAAATTCATGGCTTTCCACAGGATGTATCATTTTACCAGAGGTAGAATTAGGCGAGCATACCATTGTAGCTGCAGGTGCGGTTGTAACAAAATCATTTACAGAAGGAAACCAGATTATTGCAGGAAATCCTGCACAAGTAATAAAAAAAATCAACTCTTATAGAGAGTAATTTTACCTTTTAAACCATTTAAAGGGAACTGGCAGGTTATTCAATTTAATTGCAAAATAAGTTTCGTTTGTAGCCCCAAATCCCATATTTCGATACTTAACTCCGGGAATATTTGATCCCGCAAAATCAAAAATTAAATCCTTTCCTGAATTTTCCTGAAGATACTTATCGATTAAACCAAACATGGCACTATTATCTCTGCCCTTTTCATTCATAGCGGTATAAAGAATAACCCTATTCATACATTTTAAAAAGAATGCAGCAGCACATAATTCTTCATTCAAATATCCAAAATAAAACTGTCCCAAGTTTTTATTTAAACTAGCATCAATAATGTTCTTTAAATTTTCATAGTCACTTTTTCTTATCTCTCTAATATGTTTTGCCTTAAACATGTTTTTCATTAGTTCAATAAAACTATGACTTTCCCCTTTTTGCTTTATAATTAAACCGGATTCATTCACTTTTTGCAAATTTAATTTAAGACTCTTTGCATATTTTAAAACCAACTCATCATAGTTTTTTGATAAATTGATTAGTTGGGTGTTTCGTGGTATAAAAAAATTATAATTTAATCCGGGATTAGATGAATTTAAATATATTTCAATAAACTCAAAATTTTCCGAAATTGATTTTATAAAACCTTCAACATGATTGGTAGTAATTTTTATGTTTGAGAATATACCAGTTTGCTGTGTAAAAATAGGTTGATATAAATATGTAATTCCGTATTTTTTTTTATGGATTAATGGCATTACCATTTCATAATCGCCAAAAATTAAAGCATCCCAATTTGGTGAAACTATATCGAGATACCAGGAAAGAGCGTACGCTAATCCATTTTGGGCATTTTCAATAGCAGAATCCCATTTTTGTTTATCGATCTGATTATGTTTGAGGTACTTTATTTCCAATCTGAAGATTTTATTTCTTTTTCAAATCGTATTTATTTGATAAATACAGCCCAAGAATAGTACATAATCCACTAAACATCATAATATAGGCAGTCAGGTTTTCTTTAAATGATAAATTGTTATAATTAATCTGTGTCAAAATAATTATTAGAAGTATTCCTGTTAAGATCATTAATAATTTTCTGAGCTTAATGAATTCGGTCATTCAAATAATTTGGTTAAAAAGTATAACTTAAATCTTAATTTTCTGTATTAATCTATCTATTTCAGGTATATCAAGTTTAATAGTTTTCCAAACTACACCAATGTCAACACCCATATAATCATGGATTAGTTTATCTCTCATACCGGCCATTTCTTTCCATGGCATTTCATAATACGTTTGTTTAAAGCTATTTGAAACTTTTTTCGTGGCTTCTCCAATAATCTCAATGTTTCTTATAACAGCATCCTGAATTAATTCATTGTCTGCAAAATCATTTTTCTCAATTTGTTGTGTAAACTCTTTAATTTTTCGAATACAATCTTTTATATGATCAATATAAACTAAATCGTCTTTCATGCCTTATAAATAATTTGTAAATCTTTTTCGATTCTTGATTTTAATCTTGAGTTTTTTATAGCACCTTCAGTTACTAAATCAACTTTTATCCCTAGTTTTTCTGAAAGATCATTCTCAATTCTAATTAATTGGAACATAGAAATTGAATCTTTAAATCGTACTAAAATATCTAAATCGCTTCCTTCTTTATTCTCATTTCGAGAATAAGAACCAAAAAGACCAATTATCTCTGGATTAAACTTCTTTAGAGAAGATAATATTGTTTTATTTATTTCAAGATAATCTTTCATTCCTTAATTATTTTTCAAAAATTATTTCGAGCATTTTTTTATACACAGGTTCCCATCCTTTCCAATATCCATGATCACTTAACGATTCGTTATGCCATAAGCAAATAAATGTTCCGTTTACCGATTTTATTTTATCAATAATACACTTTATTTTCTCTTCGGCCTCCTCAACCGACAATTTAAGATATTGATTAAGTGTAACATCCATCACCTCAAATGGGAAAATACGAAGTTCTGTTTCGTGTTCGTTATACAAATCGTAGAACAAAAAAGGCGTACATGTGCTGGCTCTAAATCCTATATCTGATGCATATCCTAAGGTATAATCCTCTTTTATTCCCAGTTTAATTATGTTTTGGTATGTTTCGTTAAATAATAGTTTCAGAAAATGCTGACGACTTTTAGTAACAGGTTTTCCTGTTATCTTCGACAAATAATCGTATTCGCTTTTAAGTTGCTCAAAACTTTGATTAGACTCGTATGAAGGATGTATTGCAATTTCTGCTCTTTTCGAAATTTCTTTAATTAAATCCTGAAAACCCTCATTCTCAATTGGTAGGTTTTTATCATATTCGCCATAATTGCCAGCAAGAAAAAACCAAATAGGGCTAATTCCGTATTGTGCGTGTAACGAATCGATATAACTGTATGTATCGAAAGGGTCTTTTTCACCTGCTAATGTCTGAAACCGTTTGATATTTTCATTTGCATCGAGCCTGAATAAATCGCGCATGGCTGCTCCAATGGTACGAACCGCTCCTTTATACAGGTAAGCGTATGCATTATCGATATCAATAGTTGGAATAAAGGTAAATTTTCGTTCAGGTAAATTAAGACCAAAGAATTTATGCTTAAGCATTTGAGCAAATGAATAAGTCCATTGATCTACAATAGGATCGTATAAAAACCTATTTTTAAATGCTAAACTTTGATTTGCTTCGAATCGCCCATGTTGATCGGCACTAAAAGGAAGATACTCTTCGTAACGACTTATTAAATAAAAACTTGCAGCAAATAAATCGAATGGAATATCTGCTTTTTCGGATGTTTGAAAAAAAACTTTGTAGTTATTCCAGGTGTTTACCTCGATCTTCTTTTGAAGAATATTTGATTCGAATAATAAATCAATAGGTTCGATCCAAAAAGAGTCTGAAATTTCCTCATGCGAATAATTAACTTTTGGGAGATTTGATTTCCTAAAAGCATCTTTATCGGTAGTAATCTGAAATTCTATTTTTAGTATATCCGAAAAAATGAATTTTAAAATATACTCAAGCCTTTTTGTTGCTTCCGGGGTGTAAATTATTATCAAAATATCCTAGGTTTAGTTTATCCCAAATTTACAAAAAATAATGATCATTCAAATTCGACAACTGTAATTCCTGAACCACCGAATTGCACGCTCTCATCATGGTATGATTTAATCACATATATTGTTCCCAGATACTGCCTTATTAACTGTCTCAGAATTCCATCACCTATACCATGTAATATTCGAACTGATCCGATATTTATAACAATAGCCTCATCGATAAAATCGCGAACGATTTGCAGCGCTTCATCTGCACGTTTACCACGAACATCAATTTCAGGTTTAAAATTTAGCCGTTTTTCTCCGAAATCCCACGATTGAGTTTTTGTTCCAGAATCCTTGTTTAGTTTTTTGTATTGTTCTTCGGTAATTTTTTCGAGTTTTTTATAATTCAGCGTAGTAATCATATTACCAAAAGCCACCATAATACTATCGCCGTTTATATCAAGCACTTCGCCTGATGAGGTCTGGCCAAAAAGCTTCACTTTATCTCCTTTTTCGAGTTTTTCGTGTTTCTTTTCAACCTCAGGTTTAGGTTTTCCGTATTTCTCCCTGTGTTCCAGTTTTTCAATTTTGCGATTTATTTTGGCTTCATCATCGGTATTTATCGCATTAATTTCCTCTTTAAATGCGTCGAGCTTTTTCCTGATCGTTTTTGTTCGTTCTTTTTCAGCCTGACTCTCACGAATCTCGAAGATGGCATTTTCAATCCGTTTATTAACATCAGCTAAAAGCAATTGTGCATCTGTTTTGGTTTTTGCCAGTATTTCTTTCTTCGATTTCTCAGCTATTTCAATTTCTTGATTATACTTGGCAATCACCTCTTCGAGATTTTTTTCTGATTTGCGTATACTTTCCCGTTTGGTTTCCCAATAACGTTTATCACGGATAATATCTTTGAGGTTTTTATCAAAATCGATATGGTCTTTGCCTATTTTGGCTGTTGCTTTTTGAAGAATTTCTTCGGGTAATCCTATTTTACGTGCAATTTCGAAAGCAAATGAGCTACCTGGTTCGCCAATCGAAAGTTTAAATAAGGGCTGAATTTTATCGGTATCAAAAAGCATTGCCCCATTTTCAATTCCAAAAGTTGATGATGCAAAATGCTTTAAACTGGTATAGTGAGTTGTAATTACACCAAAAACCATGTTTTGATTCAGCTTATCGAGAATAGCTTCGGCAATTGCTCCTCCAAGCATTGGTTCTGTACCCGAACCAAATTCATCAATTAAAACAAGTGTTTTATTATTCGCATTACGAATAAAGTTTTTCATATTTAATAAATGCGAACTATACGTACTTAGATCATTTTCGATGGATTGATCGTCGCCGATATTAATAAATACATTTTCGAAAATACCAATTTCAGAATTTTCATTCATTGGCACCAGTAATCCACACTGGAACATATATTGCAATAAGCCAACTGTTTGTAAACAAACAGATTTCCCTCCGGCATTTGGACCCGAAATAAGTAAAATGCGCTGATTTTCATTATTCAGGGTAATTGTTAAGGGAACCACTTTTTTCCCATCTGCTTTAAACGGTAAATAAAGCAAAGGATGCACTGCATCGCGCCACTGAACCATTGGTTTGTTGTTAAAAATTGGTTTTATACCATTTAATTTGACTGCCAGAAGAGCCTTTGATCTAATAAAATCAATAGTTCCCATATAATCATAAGCATGCAGCAAATCATCAATGTATGGACGGATATCATTGGCAAAAAGAGTTAGGATTTTAATAATCTCACGGCGCTCTTCGTATCCAAGCTCCTTAATATCATTGTTCAGCTCAACAATCTCAGCAGGTTCTATAAAAGAGGTTTTCCCAGTGGTTGATTCATCAAGGATCAGACCTTTTATCTTTCGTTTATGTGTAGCATCAACAGGAATAACTGCTCGTCCATCGCGAACTGCAAGGGTAACATCATCACCAATAAATCCTTCCTTTTGTGCGTTTTTCAAAATTGCATGCAAGCGCTTTGAAACCAAGCTTTCTTTTTCGCTAATTGTTCTTCGTATAAAGCTTAGCTCTGGCGATGCATTGTCTTTAATTTTACCCTGTTTATTAATGATTGTATCTATACGTTCGAAAATGTATGGATACAATTTAACGTTTTCGGTTAAACTCTGCAGATATGTATATTTTTGTTCTTCTTTTCGTGTCTTAAAAAAATTCAGCAAAGCCTTAATCGTCTCCAACGATCTTTTAAGATCAAAAAGTTGTTCTGGAATAAAATAGCTTCCTTCTATCCTAATCTTTTTCAATGCATCAGAAACATCAATAAAATGATTTAACGGAAACTCATTTTCCATCATCATAATTTGCTTAAAATCATTTACCTGTCCGGTTAGTGTCTCGATAAATGAATAAGATGATGAAAATTTTATGTTATCGACCTTTTGCCAGCCTAAGCTACATAAGCATCCGCCTTTAAGCATTTCGCGGATTTTGTCGAAACCAATTTTATGTTCAAAATTATCAGGATACAGCACGTGTATATTAATTTAGAAAGGGTAAAATAAATTAAAAATCCTTAGAATCCCAAAACTGAAATTATGAGCTAATTAATGAAAGGAGATATATCTCGCCTAGATTAAATTTAGATAAACAGATTATATAGTTAAAAATTTATCGATAAGGGTAAGCAGTTTTTCTGTTCCGATTGGTTTAGCAATGAAATCGTTAGCACCAGCATCGATGCACAAATGTCTGTCTTCGGGCATTGAAAATGCAGTTTGCACAATAATTGGCAATGTTTTAAATGATTTACGGATTTCTTTAATTGCTTCGATACCATCCATTTCGGGCATTTTAATATCCATCAAAACAATATCCAGATTTTGATTTTCGTGACATAGTTTTATAGCCTCCACACCAGTTTTAGCCCACAAAAGTTTCGCATTTGTTTTGCGAATTACCATATCCAGAAATTTAAAATTACTTTCTTCATCTTCGGCAATAAGAATTACTTTTTCATTCCATCTGTATTTTGAAGATGTTTTCATAGTAACAATTGGTTCTTCACCAGCAATTGAAATAAGCTTATACGGAATTGTAAAATTAAATACTGACCCTTTTTCAATTTCAGATTCGACCCATATTTTACCACCTAACATTTCGATTAGATTTTTCGTTATGGATAATCCAAGTCCAGCGCCACGGTAAATCTTTTTACGATTATCTTCAATTCGAGTAAACCTTGCAAACATATTTTTTTGCTGTTCTGGCAAAATACCTATTCCTGTATCCTTAACCCAGAAAAGAATACAGTTATCTACTTTTCTTCTTTCCAAATCATATCCAATATCAATCGATCCATTTTCGGTAAACTTAATAGCATTGCTTAAAAGGTTGGTTAAAATCTGTTGAAGTCTGTAAGGATCAGATTTAATTACCAGGCTATTTTTTAGGTAATAATCATTTAAATTAAATTTTATATTGAGATTAGGCTGCTTGTTTTCTTCATAATAGTCAAACAAATTCTGAAAAATACTTTGAAGATTGCATTCTCTTTCGATAATTTTAAGTTGCTCAGCTTCAATCTTAGCGGTATCAATAATATCATCGATTAAGGTGAGCAGAGTATTGCTATTTTTAACAATAAGATTAATCATTTCTTGTTGTTGGTCCTTATCAATTTCTGGATCATAAAGAAGATTCGAGAATCCAATAATTGCATTCATTGGAGTGCGAATTTCGTGGGACATATTAGCCAGGAATGCTGATTTAAGTCGATCAGCTTCTTCAGCTCTATCTTTAGCAATCTCAAGATCTGCAGTACGCACTTTAACTAATTCCTCAAGATGATTCTGATGTTCTTCGAGTTGTTTATTAATTACTTCCAGGTTTTCGGCTTGAGTAGCAAGTTCTTCTTTTTGCAAATTAATTTCCTTGGTTCGTTCATCTACTTTTTGCTCCAGATTTTTTTTATCTCGTGTTAAAGCATTTGTCCTAATTCGGATATAAAACCATAGTAATAGTAATACCAATAAAATTTCAGAAGCAAAAAACCAGGGTCTTTTCCATATTGGTGGTATTACTCTTATTTTCAGTTCTGTTGGAAATTCGTTCCATATTTTATCGTTATTACAAGCTTTTACTTTAAATCCCTCGAGCATATACATATATTCATTCTCAGTGGAAGTTGTAAAATCAAGTGCTGCAAACTCAATGGTAAAGAAATAATCCTTGTGAGACAATATCACTTCGGAACTATTTTTAAACATTTTTGAGTTCGTGAGTGTTGAATTCCAGTCTGACTTATTTAAAATCTTGAAATCAGTAATTACAACATTCGGTAAATACGGATTATTTGTAACCTCCAACGGATTAAAATAACTTAATGCAGCATTGCTACCGAAAATATATGTATTAATCGATTTATTCCATGCGGTATATTTTGTTAATCCTCGTGATGTACTAATCCAGAAGTTTTTCATTTCATCTTCAAGTATACCAACAATCATGCTTCCTTGAAAAACATCATTTCGCGGATGTGAAATAAATTTTTTTGTTTCTAAATCAAATTGTAAAATTCCATTCGACTCGGTGCCAACCCAAATTTTTCCATCACTATCTTCAAAAACTGTTAATGCATGTATATCGGTTTGATAATCTTCGGGTTGACTTTTCCGAGGTGAGTATGAAATAAACTTTTCATTTATTCTATCAAACTCAAATAATCCACTATAATAAGCTGCAATCCAAATACGATCTTTTGAATCTATGAAAACATAACCCATATAATTATCAACAATATTATCTGTATCAGAAAGTTGCTGAAAATAGTTTTTAAAATAGTAGGTTTGAGGGTTATCAGTTTTTACCAATTTATTTAATCCATTAGCGCTACCAAACCATAAGTCTCCATTTTTATCCTCAACAATAGAGTTGATCTGGTTGTTTGAAATACTAGATTCAGATTTTGGGTTGTTTAAGTAATGATTAATATTATATTTTCCATTTTTATACTCAATACGGTTTAACCCTCCCTGATATGTACCAGCCCAAATAACACCTTCTTTATCTACAAGAATTGAAAAAATTCTGTTTTTACTTATTGTATTTTTATTGTTAGGATTATGTTTAAAATGAAGAAACTCATTTTTTGCAAGATTATACCTTGTCAAACCTCCACCATCGGTTCCAATCCATATATTCTCTTCCTTATCAGTTGTAACTGCCATAATACTAGATTGTGGTAATGAATTGGGGTTGTTTGGCTCATGTACTAGATTTTTAAATTTTGCTGGCTTAAGATCTAGTTTATTAACTCCCCCACCTCTTGTTGCAATCCACAGTACTTTTGATCGGTCTTCATAAATACACTCAATACGATTACTGCTAATGCTTTTAGGATCCTTGGGATCGTGCAAAAAACGTTTAAACTTACCTGTTTGTGGATCAAAAAGATTTAATCCACCCTCGTATGTTCCAATCCAAAATTGATTGTATGTATCAATAAAAAGATACTCGACTTTATTATCGCTAATCGTTGTTGGATCGTTTGGGTTATTTAAGAACTTTGTAAAGATTTCTGTTTTGGGATCAAACCGGTTTAATCCTCCATCGCGAGTAGCAATCCATATAATACCGTTTTTATCAACAAGCATGTTCTGGACAGTATTTGAGCCGATTGAGTTTTTGTCATTTGGGTTATGTTTATAATGCTTAAAAATTCCTTTAGATTTATCCAATCTATTTAATCCATCATCAGTACCAATCCATAATATTCCATCCGAAGTTTGGCAAATACTTTTTGCTCGCATCTGACTTAAACTGTTTGGATTATCAGGATCTGGCAGGTATCTTGTGAATTTTTCCTCTTTTTCGTTAAACTTATTCAATCCATTTACAGTACCAATCCAAAGGTCATTGTCCATATCACGAAAAACAAATAATGATTGGTTATTGCTTATGCTATTCGGGTCATCAACTTTTGAGGTATAATGTTTAAACAGATTTGTTTTAGGATCAAATCTATTTAATCCACCACCATATGTTCCAAACCAAAAAACACCAGATGTATCCTGAATCATCTTTCCGAAATTACCAGTACCAAGTGTATTTGGGTTTTTTGAATCATGTCGGTAAATAATAAATCTATATCCATCGTAGCGATTAAGTCCATCCTGAGTACCGAACCACATAAAACCAAGATTATCCTGAATAATAGTATAAACATTATTATGCGACAAGCCATCCTTAAGCGAAACCTTATGAAAAACCATTTCGTTTATTTGGGCATTTAAATTAATTGTAAATCCAAGTATAAAAAAGAAGATGGACACTATGTGGTAAACTTTTTTCATACGTAAATAATATGTTTTTAATTGTTGTATGACTGTCTGCCTAACAGGCAGAGAACTCACATGTCTCATTTTTATTTTTGTTTGGATTCTCTTGCTGACATGTTTGTTTCATAAAAATACACTATGATTTGATTTTTTATGCAATAAAATTTAATTAGTTAGGTATCTAACTCTAAATATTTAGCAACCACTTCGATAAGTTTCTTTACCCGAATAGGTTTAGAAAGATAATCGTTGCACCCTGCTTCAAAACTTAATTTCTCATCGCTTTCCATAGCAAATGCTGTTTGAACAATAATAGGAACTTCGGGCATTAGTTGTTTTATTTGTCGTGTTGCCTCCAAACCATCCATATTTGGCATTTTTATATCCATTAAAATCAGATCCGGATTGTTTTGTTTAGCTAATTCAATAGCTTCTATCCCATCGCAAGCCCATACTATTTTTATACCTGTTCTTATAAGCACCATTTCGAGAAAGCGAAAATTACTTTCCTCATCCTCAGCAATTAAAATAGTTTTATTGCTCCAATCATAACCCCCTGCATTCAGGCTTTGATCCATACATTATTTTTATTTAATTATCAATTGGTAAAACAAAATTAAATACAGAACCCTTATCTTTTTCAGACTCAACCTCTATTTTTCCTTTCATTATTTCAATTAGGCTTTTACAAATGGCTAATCCTAAGCCGGCTCCACGATAAAGCTTTTGTTTAGACATTTCGGCTTTTGTAAACCGTTTAAACAATTTTTGTTTTTCAAGATCAGAAAGGCCTATTCCCGTATCTTTTACATAGATTTTAATATATGGCAGATTATTCTCTTCAAAGAGCTCATAACCAAATCTGACTTCTCCTTTTTCAGTAAACTTAAATGCATTATCCAATAAATTACCAATAATTTGATTCAGATGGGATGGATCGGTATAAATGTCAATCTCTTTTTCATTTAATTCATTTTCGAATATAAAATTTATCATTTCAATGCTTTCGGATTCCATCCTTTCTTTATAATCTAAATAGATTTCATTTAAAAGATTATGAATCTTAACAATTCTATAGTTTACGGCCATTTCGCCAGACTCAATTTTGGATAGGCAAATAATATCTTCAATTAATTTGAGAAGCGACCTGGTATTTTGGGTAATATGCTTTACCATATCTGTTTTCTGATGATCTTTAATAAATGGATCGATCAATAAATTTGAAAAACCTATAATAGCATTCATTGGTGTTCTAATTTCGTGCGACATATTGGCAAGGAATGCTGATTTAAGTTTGTCTGATTCTTCTGCTTTTTCTTTTGCTTTTTCGAGTTCTTCGGTTCTTTCTTTTACAAGTTTTTCGAGATTGTTTCGATGTTGTTCCAACTCACTATTAACAAGCAAAAGATTTTCGGCCTGAGCTTCTATCTCTTCTTGTTTTAACTCAAGATCAGCTTGTTTTTCTTCCAATTGAGTATTAATTTCATGCAAATCTTTGGTTCTTTCCTCAACCTGTTTTTCTAACATATTTCGCTGATGTTTTATTCCCGAAATCCTCAATCTATAAAAAAGGATTATTAAGCCAAGAATAAAAACAAAAAATACAAATCTAAAAAGCAATGTTTGATACCATGCAGGTTTTACATTAATAATTACTGAAGTATAATCTTCGTTCCAAATACCATGGCTATTAGTAGAGCGCACTTTAAAAATATAATTTCCCGGATCTATATTTGTATAAGATATGATCCTCTTGTTTTCCGCATCAATCCATTCATTTTCAAACGGTTCTAATTTGTATTTAAATTGTATTTTTTCAGGAAAAATCAAGTCTAAAGCAGTATATTTAATATTAAAACGATTATATTTCGGGGGAATGTTTACCGTATTTTCAATGTTAAAAGAAGAATCTTTTGTAAATACTTTTTCAATAATTACTATAGGAAGTGCTTTTATAACAGTTAGTTTTTGGGGATTTATCTGAACCACGCCTTCGGCAGTTAAAAACCAAATATTACCGTTAGAATCTTTCAATGATTCTGTTGCACCAAGACAAACACTATTTTTCATTCCATCACTTTTATCATAAAAAATATAATCGACTTTTTTGATATTTCCTGCAGCATAATCATTTAGTTGTTGTTTAGAAACCTTCATTATTCCTGTTGGACCTGGCAACCAGAAAAAACCTGAATCATCTTCTTTAATATCATATACGTTATTTGTTTGTAACCCTGATTCAATCGAGTAATTAGTAAATTTTCCATTTTCAAACCTTGAGATACCATTGTTAGTTGATATCCATAAAATATCATTATTATCTGTTTTGTCTTTATAAATATTAAAAATCATATTATCTGGTAATCCATCATCCATTGTATAATGCTCAATTACGGTATCATTTTTTATAAAATTTATACCTTTTTTTGTTCCAGCTACAATAATATCTGAATTATATTGTGTTAAAGTCATAACATAATTAGAGCTTAAGCCTTTATCTGTATTTAAAGTTAAGATGTTCCCATTTAGATCAATTTTATGCAATCCTGTTCTGTTTGTAGCTACCCAGATATTTCCATACGTATCTTCGTGTGTTTTTCGTATGTAATTATCAGGAAATCCATTGTTTACATTATACAATTTTTCAGCAGATTTGTTTATCTTTAATAACCCAGAATAGGTGCTAATCCAAACATTCCCTTTGCTATCCTTTAGCATATGCTTAATTTGTTGACTTAGAATAGGAATATTTGTTTTTAACTTTTTAATTTCTTTATTTTTGATAATATCAATTGTCCCCTGTTCATTTGCAACCCAAAATTCATTCTCATCATTCTGCATAATAGCAGTATTAATATCGGAATTTAGTCCTTCAGATTTTGAAAAACACATGAATTTACCATCTGAAATCTGAAACAACCCATTTCTATATGTTCCGCCCCAAAGGTTTCCTTGATTATCGAAAAGTATTTCTATTACACGATTATTGGGTAATCCATTTATTTCTGATAATCGTTCTGTTTTATGATTAGATTTATTAAACCTGTATAATCCATCGGTATACGTTGAAATCCAGAAATTTCCGTGCGAATCTTCTAAAATATTATCGATAAATTTTATGTTAATGTTTGGGTGCTTATTTAGCTTATCATCTTTAATAAAATAAACTCCATTACTGGTTGAAACCCAAACAACCTCCTGCTTATCCTGATAAAAAGAAAATATCTCCTCAGAGGAATTATTCATATCACAAGGTGTAAAAACACCATCATTATACTTAATTAGTTCTCCCTTAATAGTTCCAATCCATATATTGCTTTTGTTATCTTCAAAAACTGCATAAATTGAGTTGGTTGTAATTTCATTCAGCTCAGGGAAAGCTGTTAAGTGATTGTTTTGATATTTAAATAATCCATCATTCTCGGTTCCAATCCAAATTGCATTGTTTTTATCAACAAATAAGGCCTCAATATTTGAATTATCAAGAACATCGAGATTCTTATCACGATACAAACTATTGTTTTTGAATGAGGCTATTCCTTGTTGTGTTCCAATCCAAATAATCCCATCATTGTCTTCACATAAAATTTTTGTTGCTTCAGTTGTTAAAGCATTGCTATTTTGAGATGTGAAATTTGTAAAATCAACACCATCAAATCTGGAAATTCCTCCATATGTTGAAATCCATAAATAGCCATTTTTGGATTGCATAATATGACTTATAGCATTTGAAGGCAAACCGTCATCTATTGTCCATGATCTTAGCCTGTATTGGGTAAGTGATTTTGATGTATCAAGAATTTGAGCCTGTAAAAATGAATTATTCTGCATTGTAATCATTATAATAACAACTAAAGTCAGAATAAATCTTATGTATAATTGTTTTTTCACTAAATTCTGATAAGTTAAAAAAAATCATTTTAATAATTACTTTACATCGGTCATTCTATTATTATATCAATTACTAGTTATCATTTAAATACTCATTTAATAACTCTAACAATTTTTGTTTTCTTATTGGTTTTGAAATATATGCATTACAACCTGCATCTAGGCTCATTTTTTCATCATTTTCCATTGCAAAAGCAGTTTGTGCAATTATAGGAATCTCATTGTCAATTCGTTTGATTGCTCTTGTAGCTTCCAGCCCATCCATTTCAGGCATTTTTATATCCATTAAAATAAGGTCAACTTCGTTTTTCTGATATAGATCAAGTACTTGTTTTCCATTTTCGGCATGCAATAAACGAGCTTCTGTTTTTGAGAGTACCATTTCTAGAAAACGATAATTACTGTCTTCATCCTCAGCGATAAGTATAGTTTTACCTGGCCATTTATATTCAGGTATCGTTTTTTGACTTTCTATAATTAGTTTTTCTCGATCAGTAATTTTAATATAAGGTATCGTAAAATAAAATACTGAGCCCTTATTTATTTCTGATTCAACATATATTTCACCATCTAGTAAGCCAACAATATTTTTACAAATCGCTAATCCCAATCCGGCTCCACGATAAAGCTTCTTTTTATCGTTTTCGATTTTTGTAAATCGGCTAAATATTTGTTTTTGCTGATCTGTAGTAAGGCCTATTCCCGAATCTTTTACAAAAAACTTAATCACAGGTATTTCATTAGTATCATCAAGGATATATCCAAACTCAACAATTCCCTTTTCTGTAAATTTTAAGGCATTATCGAGTAAATTTGATATTATCTGTTGTAGCCTCAGCGGATCGGTATATATAGAAAATGATGGATTTTCGACACCAGCAATTAATTTTAAGTCTATATCCTTTTTAAACTGAGTTTTCTTTCGCTCAACAAATGTTTCAAAAATCTCTTGCATAACTTTATTAATGGCACAATTCTTTTTTTCGATTGTTAATTGTCCTGCTTCAATTTTGGCAATATCAATAATATCATCGATTAAATGCAGAAGTGTATTACTATTATTTACAATATGTTGTAACAGTTCTTCGCGTTCTGGTTCAGAAACCTCCGTTTCGTTTAAGATGTTCGAAAAGCCGATTATAGCATTCATTGGTGTTCTAATCTCATGCGACATATTTGCCAGAAAAGCAGATTTTAACCGGTCGGATTCTTCGGCTCTTTCTTTTGCAATTTCGAGTGCTGCAGTACGTTCGCGAACTAACTGCTCGAGCCTCGTTCTATGTTTCTCGAGTTCAACATTTTGTTGCTCAATAAATTGTTTCTGCTGTTGAGCAAAATCTCTTTGCTGTTGAATCTCGTCCTTCTGTTGCAACACCTCTATTTCGGCCATTTTGAGCTTACTTATATCCGAATCGATAGCTATTACTTTAACCACATTATTGTTTTCATCAACAATCGGTGTAATTGTTGTTTGAGCCCAGATATTTTGCCCTGATTTAGATATGTTTAGAGATTCATAAATCTGACTTTCTTTATACTTAATGCAATGGTCAAATAACTCTCTAATATTAGACGTATGGCTAAAACTAAGGAAAGAATCAGAATATTTTGATTTTAGTTCATTTAAGTGATATCCATACATTCTTGTAAATCCATCATTAATCCATTCTAATATGCCGTTTGGATCAACAATAACAATTGCATTATCTGTTTCGCGGGCAATAATCGAAAGTTTCTCTAATTCTTTATTCTGATGTTCAAGCTCCTGCGATTGCATCACTATCTCTTCTTTCTGAGAGCTTATCTCGGCAGTTCTTTTCTGAACAAGCCTTTCAAGTCCTACATTTTGTATTCTTAAGTTTCTTAAACTTAATCGTACAACTATAAAAACAAATAAACTCGTAATAAGGAAATAAACTATAAATGCAACTATTGATCTGTACCATGGTGGCAATATGGTAAAGCTATAAGCAGCTTCATCGCTTATGGTATTGTAAATATTTGATGAACGCACTCTAAATGTATAATCACCTTCCCATAAATTAGTATATTCTTTTTGGTTAGAGGTTGACCATTCAGACCATTTCTCATCAAATCCATCTAACCTATACTGAAACTGCAACTCTTTTTCGTTACTAAATTCGGGTGCTGCAAATCTAAATTTTAGTGTATTGAGCTTAAAATCAATTTTGGTTTTTAGTTCATCATTCTGAATATTTGAAAAATAAATTTTACCATTTTCATTTGTAAAGAAATTACCATAAAAAATGCATGAATCGTTCTTTATTATCACTTTTCTTATATATGCACTAAAACTTTTTTCAACTACATTGTTATCATTAAATTCAATTCTAAATAAGCCGTCGGTACCACCAATCCAAAATGACTTGTCGTAATCGAGATAAATACTTCGAATCATCATTTCAGGTATTTTATTGAAAACTTTATTATTCCATAAATATGTACCATCGTTGTTTTTTTTAGCAATACCTATTGAACCTTGTTTATTTACTAATTGGGTATAATAAAAATTGCCGTTAGCATCCTCAATTATAGAAAAAACATCTTTTTGCTCTCCTGGAAACATATTCTTAAACCGACCATCTTCTACAAACTTATTCAGATCATAATTAAACGTATAAATTCCATATTCGGTACAAAATACCATAACCCCTTCAATAGAATAAATCAGAATATTTTTTAATGATGGCAAGCCTGATTCTAATTTATATTGAATAATTTGTTTTGGATTTAATACATTATCTGAAGGAATAATTCTAATAACCCCATCTCGATATGTTCCAACCCATATATTTCCACCTGAGTCTTCGGTTATTGACCTGACACTTATTCCTGAATGTGGTATAGAACCTACATATGTAAATTTGGAATTTTCATATTTCACTACTCCAATGTCATTATTCATTCCAACAAATAAAAGGTTTCTATTGATTTTTGATTGAAAAAGAGTATAAATTGAAGGAATACTAGCAATTTGATTTAACTGCAAATTTCTAATCTCATAAACACCCTGAGTTGTTGCGGTTAAAAGAATCTCGTCATCTTTGTCTGGAACCTTAAATTTTAAAAGTGACCAACCCTGTGTTATATTATTCTGAAGCTTATTAAGTTGATTGTTTTTAAAATAGTAGATTCCTTGATGCGTTGCCAGATACATTACTCCATTATATCGCAGAATAGCTTCAATAACACCTTCTAATCCAATTGATTCGTTCCAATGGGTAATAGGAACTGAGATATCGCAACGCGATATTCCATTATTTAATGCAAACCATAAGTTATTATTCTCATCAATATGAATTGAATGAATATTATTATGTTGTAAACCTGAATTTTTATTTATCTTATCTTTTATTTTTCCTTCCTGATTAATAATAATACAACCTCCGTTGTTTGTACCTAAAATTAAATCGCCATTTGATGTAATATTGCCGCAATATATAAATTCATCCACAAGGAAAGGATTAGCAGCGCTAGTTAAAGGCATTAATTGATTTGATGCTGGAATATATTTAAAAAGTCCTTCAGTTCTATTTGCCAAAAAGACTTCATCTTTATATTGTTGAGCAAAATTAAAGGCTGTATTAACAAATCTTTGTCCTTTCGGAGTCGCAATTAAACTGTCTTGTTCAACGGTAAACAAACCATAACTTTCGTCGATAATAAATAATTTTTGGTTAAATACGAATTGGAGTGTAAACTCTGATTTTGCTTTCCAGAAAGAGAATCCTCTATTATTCAGTCGAATTAAATATTCGAAAGACTTAAAGTAAATACTTTCATCTATTGTTTGAATATCGCGAATTATACCTATCTCTGTTAAACCGAGGGAATCCATTAGTGATATATATTCCAGTTTCCCAAACTTATCTGGCTTTAAATAACCTATTTCATTTGTTCCTGCGGTATAAATTATTCCCTTATGATCTTTCCCTAGTGATCTTGAAGAAATTTTATTGGGTAACTCAATGAGTTCCCAGTTAATACCATCATATACCAAAACTCCATCACCGTTAGCAAAATAGAAGAAACCACGGTTATCCTCAATAATATCCCAGTTTTGATTATGTGCTTTATAATTTTGGGTAAAATAATTGGTTATAAATGGCACACCCTTTTCTGTAGAATCGGCATAAACCGAATTTAATTTACAAACGGAGATAAAAACCCAAATGAATAGAAATAGAATTCTTTTCATATAAGATGGTTTTTGGTTTAGATGCAATTACGAAAAAAAAATATTAAAAAAATACCGTAAAAACAAATATTATGGCCCTATTTTGAAATTAAGTTATCAATTAATGGCCGAAGAATTATTTATAATATTAAAAATCAATATAATCAATTTTAAAATAAATATTTTAGAAATTATGGATTACGATTAGGTATTTGTTAATTTTATCCTCTTTTTAAACTTTTAAACTGGTTATTTGTCAAATTGTTAATCTGAAAAATATTTAACTAAAAAAACACTCGTAAAATGGAAAAGAATTTATTTTTAAAGATGACCCTACTGATCTCTTTTATTATGTTGGCTTTTTCATGCCAAAAAGCCGCAATACAAGCCCCTGATGTAAAACAGATTCCAAAAGAGCTTACCATTCATGGTGATACACGTATAGATAACTACTACTGGCTAAATGAGCGCGAAAACCCTGAGGTTCTTTCATATCTTGAAGCAGAAAACAGCTATACTAAAGCTATCTTAAAACCAACAGAACAACTACAGGAAAAACTTTTTAATGAATTAAAATCACGTATTAAAGAAGACGACGAATCTGTTCCATATAAGGAGAATGGATATTATTATTATTCACGTTACGAAACAGGTAAAGAATATCCTATTTTTTGTCGTAAGAAAGAAAACCTTGATGCTCCGGAAGAAATTATGCTTAATGTAAACGACTTGTCTGTTGGTTTTGATTATTATCAGGTAAGTGGTTTAAGCGTAAGTCCTGATAACAAATTACTTGCTTATGGAGTAGATACGGTAAGCCGACGAAACTATACGATTTATATAAAGAATCTTGAAACCGGAGAATTACTTTCAGATGCTATTTCAAATACAGTTGGATATGCTGAATGGGCTAATGATAATAAAACCATTTTTTATGTAAAAAAAGACCAGGTAACATTAAGAAGCTATCAAATATACCGACATGAAATTCAGAAAAACTCTTCGTCAGATGTTTTAGTTTATCAGGAGGATGATGAGACATTCAGCACATTTATAACCAAATCAAAATCTTATAAATTTTTATTAATTGGTTCAAACAGTACCTTATCAGATGAGTACAGTTACCTTGATGCCAATAATCCTACAGGTGATTTCAAGAAAATTCAACCACGTGAGCGCGGATTGGAATACAGCGTTTCACATTATGGAGATTATTTTTATATAAGAACCAATTTAAATGCACAAAACTTTAAACTTGTTAAAACCCCATTAAATAAAACAACAAAAGAAAACTGGGAAGATGTAATTCCGCATGATGAGAATACATATCTTGAAAACATTGAAATATTCAAAGATTTTTTGGTTCTTGAAGAACGCAAAGATGGATTAAATAAGATGCGTATAATTAAATGGGGTGATAATTCGGAGCATTATCTTGATTTTGGTGAAGAAACTTACTCAGCTTATATTTCAATAAACCCGGATTTTGACAGTGAGATACTTCGTTATGGTTATTCATCATTAACCACACCAAGTTCAACTATTGATTATAATATGGTTACCCGCGAAAAGACCATTAAAAAAGAACAAGAAGTACTTGGGGGTTTTGATAAAACTAACTACGAATCGAAACGAATATTTGCCACAGCAAGTGATGGAAAGAAAATAGCAATGTCAATTGTTTATAGAAAGGGAATAAAACTTGATAGTTCAAATCCAGCTTTGATTTTTGGTTATGGATCATATGGAGCAACCATGGATCCTTATTTTAGTTCAATACGATTAAGTTTGCTTGATCGTGGTTTTGTTTTTGCAATAGCTCATGTTCGAGGCGAACAATATTATGGACGTCAATGGTACGAAGATGGAAAATTGCTTAACAAGATTAATACATTTACCGATTTTAATTCGTGTGCAGAGTATTTAATTGAACAAGGATATACCAGTAAAGAAAAACTATTTGCAGAAGGTGGAAGCGCTGGTGGATTGCTAATGGGTGCCATTGCAAATATGCGTCCTGATTTATATAAAGGTATTATTGCACAAGTTCCCTTTGTTGATGTTGTTACAACAATGTTAGATGAATCCATTCCATTAACAACCAGCGAATTCGACGAATGGGGAAATCCAAAAGACTCTGTTTATTACAAATATATGTTGTCATATTCACCATACGATCAAGTTAAAGCACAAGATTATCCTGCTATACTTGTCACAACAGGATTACACGATTCACAAGTGCAATATTTCGAACCTGCAAAATGGGTTGCAAAACTGCGCGATATGAAAACTGATGACAATGTGTTGTTATTGCACACCAATATGGAAGCAGGACATGGTGGAGCTTCCGGACGTTTCCAGGCATTAAAAGAATATGCTATGGAATATGCATTTATTTTCCAGCAACTGGGAATAAAGGAATAAATATTTAAAGAAAAAGGAAAGCGCAACTAATTCGTTGCGCTTTTTTTATTTCTTCGATTTACAAAAAATATTCCAGCTCCAATTATTATAATACCTACTATAAAAATCAACCAGGGAAATCGATCAGGAATGTATTGAAATGATAATTCAACCATTCTTTTTGAAAATGATTGTCCTTTATTTCCAAATGAACCAATATTCTGAATAATAAATCTGCAGTAATCCCAGATGAAAGAAGTAAAAACAACCAATGACCCAAAAACTAGTATTATCCATTCCTTTTTAACAACTTTAAATTGATTGTTTGTTTTAGTATTTTGTTTATGAATCACTATTGCAAGAAGAATCATCAATAACGAAATTATTATTGGAGCAATTACTGGTCCTGTCCAGGTAACTGGCAATAAGAATAAAACATCCCATGTAAAAATGCTTTCGGGCCAACCTAATATCAGATACAGAAAAATATAATACACAATATCCCAAACTGCGAAAGAATAAATAAACCAGGCAAATCGTTGAGAGAAATTCTTGCCTGCAAGCATCCCAACTGAAAGCAACATTATTAATGATGCTAATTCGCGAATTAGTTCAGTAATTACCACTTGGTTACTCATTAATTTTAGAGGAAAATCAAAACCTTCGGGATAATACAATGCACGGATGTAAACCACCACAGCACCTTCGAATATACCCATCGAAATAGCAAATAATGTAATCCATATTATGATTTGATACCTTTTCATAGGCTGAATTTCTAAAAAGAACTTTAGATCCTTATCCCCTTATACCTTTATACCTTTATACCATTTTACTAACTAAATTAAAACGGAAAATCATCTTCCACTATTATATTTTGTTTTTGTTTATCGGGTTCCCCTGCCATTGCATGTTCAGCATTACCTTCAACGTAAATTGCTTTATAAGGTGTTGTTGGACAAGCATATTCACAAGCACCACAACCAATGCATATTTCGGGAGTAACTTCGGGAATAACCAATCCATCCCTCCATGGAACCATCGTTACGGCTTTTGTCGGACAATGTTCGGCACATGCACCGCAGTCGGTTCTTTCGGTACGAACAATACAGTTTCTGCGAACAAAATGAGCTATTCCAATCTGCGTAAGCTTTTTATTTTCAAGCTCAATTGGTTTTATTGCTCCAGTTGGGCATATTTCAGTGCATTTTTTACATTCGTAATTACAAAATCCTGCTTTATAGTCCATTACGGGTTGCATAAATCCAATTAAACCATAATCAGTATACGATGGTTGCAATACATGGGTTGGACATACGCTAATACATAAATGGCAAGCCGTACATGATGAGTTAAATTGATCAACTGATTTTGATCCCGGAGGAGAAACAGGAATATCTCGTCCTGTTGGTTTTGTTGCTGTATCTTTAACCTCGTGTTGTGCTTTTAACTTTTTAACTCCAGCAGCTAAGATAAGTGCAGTTATAGCTATAAACTGACGACGATTACTTCCGGTATTTACTGGTATGGGTTCGCCTTTGGTTAGTTCTTTTCTCGATGATAACTTATAATGAATGCCATTTTCTTTGCAAACGGTTAAACAATTAAAACACGCTACACATCTCTCGGTATCTATTTGTTTGGTTTCACAATCAATACAACCAGCTTTACAAGATCGGACACAAAGATGACATCCAGTGCATGAGTTTTTATCCAGTTCTATCTTAAAAACTGAAAATTTAGAAATCAACCCAAGAAATGCTCCAACAGGGCAAATGGTATTGCAATACAACCGACCTCTGAAAGCTGAAAACAAAATGATTATAAGCAAAAAGAATAATGAAACAGCTAAAATGGTCCAGTATTCTGGCTTTAAATCAACATGATATAATGAATACACATTGATTTGTTGTAGACCTGAAACAACTAAATTATTGGTTTCGACAATTGATTTGCGGAAAACCCCTGAAGCAATTCGGCCATAAATACTATATGGATCGAGTATAGAAAGAATTAATGTATATCCTGATAACAAACCAGCAATAAAGAGTCCAAGGAAACTGTAACGTATAAAACTAAAGGATTTTAAATACTTATATCTGTATTGTTTTAATCTTCGGATTTTCTTTGTAATAAAACTGATAATATCTTGCAAAATACCCAATGGACATATAAAAGAACAATAAACTCTCCCAAAGAAAACGGTTAATACGATTACCACAATAAATCCAATTGACGAAATTGTGAATAATGCTTTAAACTGCAAGAGCGATGGTAAAAACTGCAGAAAAGTAATTGATTTATATACTGATGATGGAATTAATCCTGTAAAATCAACAAAAAGACAAGTAATTAAAATCAAATACAGTATTGAAAAAACAACCCGTATTTTCTTTAACACAGATTGATTCATTATACTAAACTTTTATTCGGCTAATAGTAAGCTTGGAAAGATCCATTTGTCCAACACCCATATCGTTAGCTAATTGAATATAATTAACCTGATCGGGTTCCATACCAAAAATTTTTGCAGCAGCAGCATCGGCAGCAACCATATCTGTTGATGCAATAAGGT
>JAIFLC010000204.1 GCA_020049295.1 Bacteroidota bacterium | reverse complement strand
ATTTTTGATAATATTTTATTAAAAAAAATGAAACAAGACGATCAGGAAATATATGTTTTGTTTTTGTTTTTGAATAATATGCAAGAGCAAAAAAATCATAGACAACTCCATTAATCTCTTTTTTAAACCATTTTCCAATCGGATCTTCAGTCGTGGTTGTAATGCCAACTAAAGCCAAATTATTCCCAAATGAAAACATCATGTTTTTTGCAAAAGTCAGGTATCCTCCCATCGGATAATCATCATAATTACAAAAATCAAGAATAAGAATTTTAAGCTGTGAATCCATTTAAATAATTTGACATTTTTGTATGAGTTTTAGAGAAAAAATCATGTTTTAGTTATCAATGCTAAAAGTAGATTTGCATAACTCTAATCAATAAATTTTAATCTAACTGTTTCATTTGCATTAATATCAAACCAAAAAATAGAATCATCACCTACTTTTTTATTAGAAAGAGTTTTACCTTCAATTTTAATATGATCAGTTCTTAATGCAATTGATAAACCTTTTATAGGTTCATTGTTTTTATTTATGATATCGATTTCCCCATTGGGCAGATATTCAAATGAAACATTATCAAGTTTTATCCAGTAATTTAGCAAATCTCTAACGGTGGTTGTGTATAGCTCTCCTTCATCTCGTTTTTGAGCTATTAATTCAAGAATTTTATCAAAATAGTGATTGATTATAAAATTTCCTTTGTTATCTTTTATAATCATCTCAGAATCATCATTTTGCACATAATAACCATGGCTAATAAAAATACCCCAATCATTAACAAGTTTTTTTAATGCAATATTTTCATTTTCAACTACATTGTGTGAATGAAAATCGAATTTCTGAACAAAGTCTGTTGCCCAGGAATAGAAATTATTTGTTCTGGTTGGATTTTGCCAATATAAGGGTGTTGGATAAGAGTCTCCTTTACTTGGTAAGAGCGAATTTGATTCATATTCATTTGGGAATCTTCTGATTAGTTCTTTGATCGCTTGTAAAGGATTCATTTCTCTAAGTTCTCGGGGAGAGAAGAAATTCTTCCACAAATTAACATAAGCTCTATAAAACTTAAATTTCTTAATATTTGCTTTTATAGAAACATGAGACGCAATTCGATTAAACTCAATTTGTGGACTCCAAAAATATCGGGTATCATATTTTTTCCATAAATCAGCAGCATAATAAATTGAATTACTATCCAGACCTTCTGCAACAAATGCTTCTCTATTAATTACCCCATAAAAAAAGCCATGATCTATCCATGTAATAGTATTATACCTGTTTTTCATGAATCGAATAGATTCTTCGAGCACACTCCTGTTTGAATTTGAGTTTTCTGGTGTATGCAAACATATATCATATATTCCGGTTGCATTTAACTGGTCTAAAAAATTCATTAATAAAGAATCATTTTGCTTTTCAAAAATCGCAGATCCTTTACTGCCAGTTGAATCTATATAAAAAACACTTTTGGTTACAGGTATTTTATGCTTTACAAAACCACCAATAGCATCCGAAGCATTTACAACTTGTTCTGACCCAAAATAAACTGCACGATGCGTCTGAATGTTTCCGCCATCAGCATGTTCAGTAAATATATATCCAGCCAGAAAACCATCGGGGACAGCCATTAATCGGGGTGTAATTGCTGGAAGACTACCTAAATTTAAACTAAAAGAGTTGTTCCTGACAGTACCTTCAGTGAAATTTGCTGCTGACTGATCAATCAAATTTTCATGATTACTTTTTGGAAATGGAACAATACCATATGGATGATCAAGGATGTAATCAAGATTTATAAAAAGTAGATTTTCTGCCGTTTTTAATTGCAAAGACGAAATATCTGAAGTGTGGTAAATTAATGCAGATCTTTCATTTGAGCCAAAACGAACTCCTTCTTTATTCAACCAGTATTCCGGTTCAAAATTATCTCTATCAACTTTTCTATTCTTTAAATAAACTTCAGTTGCTGGCACGTCAAATACTGCTACAATAGCTTCGCGCTCAACCAAAGTTGTCGAATTATAAACTGTCTTTATAAGCACATCCAATTTTGACGATTGCTTATGCGTTATAAGAGAAAGATTGACTGTTGCATTCTGGCCATTTGTACCATTTATTAAAATGGTACTGTCATTTAAAAGCTGTACTCTCACATTATTAAGTCCGTAACTTTCTTTTTTACCTTGATATTTAGAATAGAAAGTTAATCCAGACAGAATCAACTCACCTGTGTGAGTTTTAATGTTTATTTTGCCATTTTGATCAACTAATAATTTAAAGTTTTGACTTTTGATTTCAATAAGTTTACTGTCTGACAGCAGATACCCAAGATTTGTCGGATTGTTAAGCGGCAAGAAAGAACTTTCTTTATAGGCCGAATAATACCCGGAAATAAGAAATGAGATGATAAAAATAAATATGAGAATAGATATCCAGAGAATTAACCTTCCTCTTGATTTCAGAAAAATATTGTTTAAAGTACCATTTTTTGACTTATCAAATACTTTCATATTCAAAATAAAATTTAATTTAGGTAAAATAACTATTTTACAGAGTTAGATTAATGACAAATTAATTGATCTAAAATAAATAATTAACTGAATTTTAAAATGTAAAGTTATTGTTTATTCTTAATTTGTTTATAGAGTTCAATATACTTATTCAACATTGTATCAATGGAGAACACATTTTCAATCCGCTCTTTTCCAGCTAATCCCATATTTCTCCTTAGATCTTCATCTTGTAGCAGAAGTTCGATTTTTGTCGCAAGTTCCTCATGATTAGCAACTTCAACCAAAAAACCTGTTTTGTTATTTTCAATTAATTCTTTTGTTCCGCCACCAGAAGTAGCAATAACAGGCTTTCCAAGAGCCATATATTCAAGAATAGAGTTTGAAATGCCTTCGGTAAAAGTTGACAGAATGCATATATCCATAATATTCACATACGATTCAATGTCAGACTTATTACCCAGTAACCTGAAATATTTCTGATTTTTTTCATCGATTAAACTTTTAGCCAGGGTTGAATCTGTAAAACTTCCGATAGCAAGAAAAGTGATATCTTTTCGTTTATCCAGAATGAGTTGGGCAGCTTTGAAATAGGTTTTGTAATCTTTATAAATGGTAAAAGATGCAACCATACCAATAACAAATCCTGTTTTAACATTTATTTGCTCCAGCATTTTACTTTTAGCAGTTATATTGCTGATTCTATTAAAATTGAATCCATTGGGAATAATAATACTCTTCTTTAACGGTGCATTATAAGCTGTTATCCCTGCTTTTGAATTGCCCACTATATAGTCAGAAAAAGGGAAAGTTAATTTGGCCCTTAACCAGTATTTATTAAAAATATTTTGTTTTTGCGGTGAATCAATCACCATTCCATTTATCAGCGGTATATGTAGCAGTTTACATACCGGTGCACTGTAAATGGCAGTCATACTATCCCAGCAATGAACAACATCTGGTTTATAGTTTAAACAAAGTTTATACAACTTTGAAAATATGCTAAAATCCTTCTTCGTTTTACGAACTATAAAATGAATCGGAACATTAAGAGTTAGTACTTCCTTATAATGAACGTCTTCACTCATAGTTACAAGCTCAAATCCGATATCCTGGTTGGATCGTAAGGCTTTCATCAGTTCTGTCAATCTTCGTTCCTTTCCTCCGGAAGATAAGCAATCGATTAAAAATAATATTTTCATCCGTAGTTTTTTTCTGTACAATTTTCTGATCAATATGTGCCTATTGGATATTGAACAAATAAATATGTATCTAATGAATTTAAATTAGTTATTTAAGATGAAACTATAATTTGTGAAACAAAATTTGTTGAAATAAATGAAATAGTTAACAAGATTATACTTTTCAATAAATTACTATTTATTTGATTGCAGTATATTAACCTGATTTACAATTGCATCAATTATCCAACCACAAAAATCAAATTCTCCTTCATGAAAATTCAGTTCACTATCCCAATATCCAGGACATAACTTGTAAGGAAAAGTTGATGTTCCATAGCTGACTTCTACAATTTTAGGAATTCCATTATCATGAACAAAATCATATACGCCGCATTGAAGCTTTAGCTTTCCTGTTACATCAAGAGCAATTTTCAGTGCTGCTGTATCAATTAATTCTTTAGTATATACAGGCATATGACTCCCTGAAGCCCTGAAATCATTTTTCCTTACTAAACGCTTAATAGCAAAAACCTTATTATCAACTGCTATAATCCGGGTATCCGCATCATTGCCTGAAACGAAGTCCTGAAAGTATACGTATCCTTTTTCACGGTTCGAAAATTTTTCATACTCATTCCGATAAAATAGTCGGACTATTCCTTTAGTAATATCCCATATTGTGGTTTCACCCAGACCGTGCTTCCGTATAGTTTCCTTTAATGTTATCCATGGATTATATTGTTTGAAACCTGAACTAAATGCACGCTTAACCAGTTGTTTAGCTTCTTCTCTTGTTTTAGCCAATCTCACATTTTGCGAACTAGCACCAACCCTCAGTTTAAATACTTTAGGGAATTCTACTTCATTTATCCACTTTAAAGCATCGATTTTCGAATAAAATACATATGAATTAACCAAAGGAGCGCCGGCAGCTTCCAACAAATATTTCTGACCAACCTTATCATCAAAGTGCCACATGGTATCGAAGTCAGGAAATACAACTTTACCCATTAACTGCACCGAATACAGAAGTTGCTTGGCAAAAAGTATATCTGCAGGCAATGCATGATGAAAATGCCACATGAGTGCATCACAATCATGCAATTGAGCAATTATATCATTATTATAGCAATTAACAATTTTATAATCAATTGCATGTTTATTGCAATATTCAATCCATTCAACGCTGTATGATTCATCTCTTGAGTGTATCGCGATTTTCATATATTTTTTTTAAATATTTTGAAACCTGAATATGTTATAATCAGAAAAACTAGTGTTCAGCTTTATTCTCGAATATGAAATTTCGAAGCAGGATTCCGTTATGCTGATATTTTAAATTCATGGTTCCGATTTCATGACCCTTTTCAGCAATAATATTCAATTTCTCTTTTTGTGGTAATATTTCCCGGAGTTTCTGATAGTATGAATCAATTGTATATTCATCAGCAAGAATTGCAGAAACCCCATCTTGAAAATAGTAATTTAGTTCACCATAATTGGTCGAGATGATCGGTTTTTTTGCAGCGCAGTATTCACCGATTTTATGATGAAATCCGGCAATATCCTGAATTGCATTCCTCATGGGCACTATAAGTAATTCAGCTTCTAAATAAATCTTAATTAACTCATTGTGAGGAACATTTGTTTTTAAAATAATATCATCGGAATATCCCGATTTGTTTATTTTTTTTCTAACTACGTCAAACTCTCCGTATTTTCCATATCCTCCGATTGCTAACAATAATTTACCCCCATAACAATGTGTTTCTCTTAATCTGGTATATAAATCAATTATAAATTCGATAACAGGTATATATCCTAATGAACCACAATACATTAAGTATTCCTTTTGCTTAACATCTTCAATATTTTCAAATTCCTCAAAATCACAAATTGCAGGTATTTTTATTAATGGAAGAGTTTTTTTTATTGATAGCGTGTGGTTTCTAAGAAATTCGCTGATAACTATAATACCGTCACAAAAATGAAATCTATACTTATCGAGTAAAACATCATCCAAATGAGTGAATAATAACTTCCTTGTCTTTATGGCCGAATAAAATTCAACGTATTGAAGTATTAGCTGAAAACCGAGTATCTTGGATAAAAGCCGGTAATAAACCAATTCGGAAAATGTACTCCCAGATAAAATAGCAGTATGAATTTTCTTTCGTTTTTTAATTAATAAAATCAATTCACCTAAATATCCTGAAAGTCTGTTGATATTTCTACTGAAAAATTTTTCCGGACGATTTAAAATCCTAGATGTAGCAACATATGGAATACCTTGGTATCGGCTTATTTTTTTCGCATCCGCATTATGATATAAACTGTGTTTACTGATAATAAGTGGATTACAACCTGCACGCCTAAGGCCCTTAAATGTTAATTTAATTCGCTGCATTACTGCATTTGTGCCGGATGGGAATCCAGAAGTACCTAAATGGACAATAAACATTATTTGTCAGTTGTTTTAGATTATGGCTTAGAGATTTTTTGTTTGGGAAGAAACAAATTATGATTTTATCTTATCATTCAATGCTTAAGATAAAATGTATTGATCTCCAGCTTTTTTTAGTAAATTAATTAGTGCGTAACCTATTAAGAATTGTTTTTCATTTGGCTAATTCCGCTCCATAGGTTGCTTAATTTACAATTCCCCAAAATTAATTTTACAACTCTCCAGGATGTATTATCTATTTGATAATCAGGAGGCATGCTAAATGATTTTCTTTCTTTAGTTTCATTTATCACCATTGAAATTGAATTGAGAATAATGTCTGGATCAAATCCAGTCAGAATAATTGAACCGGTATCCTGTGCTTCAGGCCTCTCCATTGATTGACGTAATGAAATAGCCGGAAATCCCAAAATAGAAGCTTCTTCACTAATGGTTCCACTGTCAGATAAAGTGCATAATGCATTTTGTTGCAAATGAACATAATCTAAAAAACCGAACGGTTTCAGGAACTGTATTCCTTTATTGAGATTTTTCTCACCCAATTCCTCAATTCGTTTTCTTGTTCGCGGATGTGTGCTTACAATAACGGGAAGAGAGTAAGCGTCAACAAGTTCATTTAATACAATTAATATTTTCTTGAGGTTTTCAGGATTATCTACATTTTCTTCTCTGTGGGTTGAAACAACAAAAAAATTATTTTGTTCAATTCCTAAGAGCTGAAGTATATTTGAGTTACCGATCTTATATTTATAATAGTCCAGTACTTCTCGCATCGGTGATCCGGTCAAATATATACGCCGATGCTGCAGCCCCTCACTTAGCAGATGCCTTCGGGCATGTTCAGTATATACCAGATTAAAATCAGCTATATGGTCAATTATCCTTCTGTTAGTTTCTTCAGGTACATTAAAATCGAAGCTACGGTTTCCTGCTTCCATATGAAAAACCGGAATATGCATTCTTTTTGCAATATAAGCTGAGAGACATGAGTTTGTATCACCAAGCACAAGTAATCCATCCGGTTTTTCCTTTTTGAGCAAGATTTCAGTTTTCCGTAAAATATCGCCAACGGCTGCACCAAGTGAAGATGTATCAATTTCGAGAAAATGATCCGGTTTCCTCAATTCTAATTCATTCCAGAATACCTCGTTTAATTCGTAATCATAATTCTGCCCGGTGTGAACAATTACCTGATTTACATATTTGTCCAATAATGCCATCGTGCGTGATAACCTTATTATCTCTGGGCGTGTACCTACTACAGTAACAATTTTTAATTTGGATGGTATCATAATAAAACAAAAATAATGTTTTTGCAGTTTTGCGTTTGTAAG
The DNA here is from genome assembly GCA_020049295.1 of Bacteroidota bacterium. GTDB lineage: Bacteria > Bacteroidota > Bacteroidia > Bacteroidales > UBA12077 > UBA12077. The sequence continues at coordinate 7,529 of JAIFLC010000204.1, read as the reverse complement.
TTTTACCTGGTTGAGTTGCTAATTTACTTTAAATATATTCTCAAAAGTAAAAAAACAGAGCTGATTTGGAGAGTTTTCAATCTGTTAATGTTAGTATTCATGTTAGTTAATTTATGAATTTTAAATTTGTAACTGATGATCAGTAATTCATTAATTAATCAGGATTTATATGTTACAAAGAATATCAGATTGTCCTGTTCCTGAAGGAAAATGCATCCATAATAATAATCTTTTCATTAAAATTATATGTATGAATGCCTTTTATTTTTTTATCCCATAACGGTTCAGTTTTACTAATCAAAACTTCTTCGTATTCCGTTTCATTGAGCTTCGTTATGCAATTTATATTTAGTGCTCTTCCGTATATTCCTGAACAATCTTGAGAAGGTCGGTAGATTTTACCGTCATGCATGTAGATTGTTCCCGCTGGTCGTGATAATTTATGATCAGATACTATTGGATTCATAGGGTGACTTTGCCATACCGAAGATAAGAGGTCTTCAGCATAATAGAGAAACAACTCATTATATGATAATGAAGCGTTCGCATTTTCAATAATAGAAACAAACAACCACCATTTATTTTTAAAGAAGAAAATCGTACTATCCTTTGCGTGGATATTTTCCATAATATTCTTTACAAATACCCATTTAATGGGGAAATCTAAACATTTATAAAGCTGAATAGTCTTATTTGAACCTGTTTCAGGTATCATGTAATAGGCGCCATCATGAATAAATACATGAGGATAGGACATGTGAAAAGGCTTTTCTATTATAATATCACAACTTAAAAGATTCCCATTATCATCAAGTTTTAAAACTGAAATGTGTCCTTTTTTACTTTTAAACAGATATTCTTCAACAAAAACGTAATGAAATCCATCTTTGCTAACAACAAATGGATCGGCCCAAAATTTGTGCCTGGAAGAATTTATAACTTTTAGTGAGCGAGGATCAGGAGGAAAGAATTCGTTTCTATTGTTTAGTTTAAAGAAGAGGAACCAGTGCCCTATTTTATTGTAAAGTAGTTTCTTTTTAAGAAAGCTAAAAAAGATGTGGAATAAATTTGAAAGAGCTTTTATGGATGAAGGGAAATGTGTATCATGATGATCAGACGAATTACCGCTATCTGTTTTTAAATCTTTGTTCATTAATTCTGAGAGGTAAGCATTTTCGCCAGAAGAAATTCTTTGTATAATGCGGGGAACGAGCAGTGATGCTAAGGCATATGCATTATTTCTATTTATGTTTATTGAATTTGGATAAGGGAGAATTCCAGTCCGGAAAATTTCAATATTTTCTTGGTTTATAGCTTTTTTTAGTTGTATTGAGATCTCAATTTCAGGCATCTTATTTATGACTTCCCAATAACATGAAGGACTATTGATATTTCTTATTTGTTTGCTGATCAAATAGGTTAACGCTCCCAGTTTGCAAAATCCCGCTAATTCATCATTAATAGATTGAATTCCGAAATTTAAAATCAAGTCAAGATTATAACTGCGGATTTCACTAATATCAGAATATAGAAATCTATTTGTGTTGTCTGTTTTTGAGGCATTTACAACAGGGATTGTTTTGTAAAGGTCAACAACATTTACTTTTTTATTAAAATCAATTAATTTTTTAAAAAGTAAGCTGTCCAATTGTTCGTGGAACAGATAAAATAATGGATGTTGAGAATTAGTATTATTTGGGGAATCTCCCTCCTTTAGAATAAATAGTTTTATTTGAGCATATTCAGATTTGAATAATTTTTCAAGTATGCGATATTGCCATAAAAATATTTCTTCACTTTCAAATAATATTGCCAAATTGAGAATTGAAGCCATCTTGTGTTTTATATTTAGTTGCATTTCAAACTTATACTCACTCTTAAATTAAAACAAGCTTTAATTTAATGAATACAGCTATGATTTGCAATTAGAAACTTGTAATATTAAAGGTAGTAATACCTGCTCGGATTTTCAAATATAATTATACCTGAAAGATACGCTATTAAATTGGTTTGTCCATGAAAGTACAGTCTAAACTTTCTTGGCAAGAAGTAATGTATATTTAATAACTCTGCTAGATCTGTTATGGTCTCACTTTTTCAAAAAAGGTATCAGGATCGGCTGGATCGAAAAATTCATTAATCCAGAATAAAGTTAATAAATCATCAGAACCAATATTGGTAATATTGTGTGTATACCAAACAGGCATATCAACGAAAGCAGGATTAGTACCATCGAGTTTAAAATGTAATACTTCGTTGGTTCCTATTTTACGCAATTCAATAACCGCTTTTCCCTGTATTACAGCAAATCTCTCAATTTTTCGGGTATGGAAATGTTCACCTCGTGTTATCCCCGAATGAGTAGTTGAAAAAGAGAACTGCCCTCCTACTGCCGTTTTTACAGTTTCAACAAAACTTCCACGGCTATCCGTATGTTGCTTCAATAAAACAGGAAAATGATTGATATGATCTATATACGACCGGAAGGTATTAAAAAGGTTCAATTCAAAGGTATTGCTGATAGCAGGAAACATGCTATTTTCGAAATATTGCTTTTTGAAAGTTTCGAGTACTCTAAGAATATCTGAAACTTTTGCTTCGGCTGTATGAGCTATTGACAGTACAGGAGCGAATAATTTAAGCGAAATAATCTTCCATATTTCTGCTACTAATTCGCCAATATAAATTAGTTTAAGCGATCCATCGACATCAATCTTTGGTTGTTCGTTATGAGTCAGCTGATGAGAAAAAGTTGCAATTACTGAATTATAAAAAGGATTGCCAAACGGACCAAAAACATTTGGAATTACCATACCTGTAAAGGAGGCTCCATTTTTAAATGCCCAGTTCACAAAAAGCTCACGACCTTCCTTTTTAGATTTTCCATATTTATTGTCGCGTTCTTCCTGAGTTGATGAAGAGAAGATGACGTGTGGCATAACTCCTTCATTTTCCATGGCACTAATAAGCTTTTTTACCAATAGAATATTAGTCTGATATAAGACGTCAGGATCATTATGCCGATTCATTGCTGCGAGATGAACCACTACATCACATTTGTTTACAAATGATCGAAGCAGCAGATCATTTTGGAAGAATGAATCATCGAAACCAACACATTCGACATTTTCCTGTAACCCCAAAAAATTAAATAAATGAGTACCTACAAATCCGGACTGACCGGTAATTCCAATTCTGATCATTTGATTTGATTACTTTCTGAATAAATTTTACAATATCGATCCTTCATCTTAGAGTCCCAGATCCTTGCGAATTATATCTAATTTGAGTAAAAGATTTTTAGTGCCTTCTACATCCAGCCTTAATGTATTGTCAGAGTGATATTCCTCAATTTGTGAAACATCAGCCCCTTCGGAGAAGTATAACTCATAATTTAAATTACGGTTATCAGCAGGTATCCTATAAAAATCACCCATATCTTCAGCTTTAATCATATCTTCCCTGTTAACAAGAACTTCATATTTCTTTTCTCCATGACGAGTACCTATGATCTTGATGGGTACATCAGAATTATAAAGTTCTTTTAAAGCCTGAGTTAAATCGAGTATAGTTGCTGCAGGAGCCTTTTGAACGAAAATATCTCCTTGCTGTCCATTGGCAAATGCAAACAATACCAATTCTACAGCATCCTCAAGTGTCATCATAAAACGGGTCATGGTTGGATCTGTAATAGTTAAAGGCAGACCTTTTTTAATCTGTTCAATAAATAGTGGAATAACCGAGCCTCTTGACGCCATTACATTGCCATAACGAGTTCCACAAAAAACTGTGCCAGTCCCATTTAGATTGCGACTCTTTGCAATCATTACTTTTTCACTCAGGGCTTTGGACATACCCATTGCATTAATCGGATATACAGCCTTATCCGTACTCAGAACAATGACATTTTTAACTCCATGTTCTACAGCACTATCTAATACGTTTTCGCATCCCATAACATTTGTACGAACAGCCTCCATTGGAAAGAATTCACAGGATGGAACTTGTTTAAGTGCAGCGGCCTGAAATACATAGTCTACACCATGCATTGCTGAATCTAAACTTCTTTTATCCCTGGTATCTCCAATATAATATTTTATTTTATCGTTCCGATAAAATTGGCGCATATCATCTTGTTTCTTTTCATCGCGGCTGAATATCCGGATTTCTTTAATGTCGGTGTTTAAAAATCGGTTTAGAACAGCATTTCCGAAGGAACCAGTGCCACCAGTAATTAAAAGTGTTGAGTTGTTTAGCATAAGTTATTAATATTATTGTTTTTAGACGTGTTATTTAACTAAAGTAATTAGCCTTATTATAATTGTTAAGGAATGTCTGTTATAGAATCTATGTATTTTCTTTACGAATTAAATTATTTCAATGATTAATTTGTAGTGCATTTTTAAATTTTTCTCTTACTATTTTACTGTCAAAATTCTTTATTGCATACTCTTTTGCACGGATCCCAATTTCTTTACGCAAATTTTCATCTTTAGATAGTTTATTAATTGCAAATACTAGCTTCTCAGTGGAATAGTCTGATACTACATATGCCCAACCATGCTTTAGAGCATGTTGTGCAAGAGCTGTTTTGGGATGTGCAAAAACTAATGTTGGTGTTCCAGAAATCATGTATTCTGAAGATTTAGTTGGCATTGAATAACGTGCAAATTCAATTCCTTCCTTATCAAAATCAAGAGGTAACAATAAGAGATCATACCTCGAAAGCAGGTCAGGCATCAACGCATGAGATATAGCTTGTTTTAGTTCAACACCCTTCATTGAATTAAATAACTCCACTTGAATGTTATCAATGTTAGACGCATAAATATCAAGCTTTATCTTTATTTCAACCTGATTTAATTTGTCAATTACATTTGAAATAAATAAAATAGAGTTATTATTGGCAGTTCCAATCCTTCCCGTATAAATAATCTTAAAAACTTTTTCACATCGCCAATCGTTTTTTGATTTGGAAAGCCAGGAATCTAATGAAATTGGATTATGAAACGGAATGAAAATTTTGTTATATCTTGATAAGTAAGCGTCACTCATACTCTGACTTATACTCATTAACACACTAGCTTGGTTAAATATTTTTTTTAACTCTTTGCCAATTATTCGCGACCAATAAAACTTAAAAATACTTTTTTGTTTATTTGTAATTGAAATTGGCCAATCATCCATAATATGCAATGCCAGAGGCACATTATTATAACAACGGATTTTGTTTACAAAACGTATTAATTCCAATGAAGAGAGTTGAGAATAAATTAAATCCGGTGAAAATTCATTTAACCAATTCACAAAATCTTTGCTCAGTTTGAATCTGCGTCTGCGATGTATCTGTCCAGTAATTGTAATCAAATAATCTTTTATTTTCTCTAATTTTCCAATACTTACTTTGTTCTTATTTATAAGTTCTACGGGTATTGTATTGGCATTAAATATCCTTGAGTTGGATGTCTCTGGATTTTTTAGGTTGAAAGGAAATCCTCTCTCGATCTCAGATGCTCCAATATAATATACTTTTTTACATGTCGAAAAATCTGGGTTTTCAATATTGCAGGTTACAACTGCAAGATTATTTATATCCCATCCCTCAAAAAGATTTGATAAGGTAATGCCTCCGCCTGATTTTTTATCAAACATTTGACCAACTATTAAAACTTTTAAATAGCTCATTATTAAGATACTTCGTTTTATTGAATTACAAATTTTAATTAAATAACAGAATCTTTTAAACCATTTTTATTGGTGATTTTCAATCTTCGAGATTCCGAGAAATTTTTTATTTGATCTTAAGCACCCTCTTCAATAAATCTATCTGGTATTGAGGATTGTATTTTTCGTCAATTATTTTGTAAGTAGATAAGCGGACATCGTCCCTTTTTGACTCAGCCAATGATATCCACTTGGTTATTTTATCCGTTAAGTCCCATACATTATCTTCTTCAAAAAAGTCTCCGTTAACTCCGGGCTCCACAACTTCAAATTCAGGACCTTGAGTCTCAAAATTATTATGGCTAATAAGAGGCGTACCGTATACAAAACTGTGTAACGCAGTTAAACCAACATTGCCAGGTGATACGCAAACATCAGCATTGTAAATGAGCTCACCAATTTTTTCTTCCTGGTAGCAGGGGCCATAGATCCAAACATTCGATTGTAAGCCGGCATCAGAAATTTGCTTCGAGAAATCGGTTCCATCTGCATTTTCACCAACAATAACGAAATTACAATGTACACTTCTTTGCTTCAGGATAATCATTGAAATTAGAACCTGATCTAGTTTTTTAGCCTTTTGAATTCTTCCGATAAAGAATAAAACAGGCAAATTGTTATTGAAATGACTGCTGTATATGTTTGTTTTATGCAGTTTCTTCCTGATCAGGATTTGCTGTTCGTAATCCAATGAATTATATATAGATTCCATTTTTTGGGGATTAAAACCCTTCTCAATCATCAGATTACGGGAATAATCGCCGTAAAATAAAAATATATCTGTCATTCTATAGAAAGGATAAACGCGTAATTTTCCTTTCCAATGCATTTTCGACCCAGATTTTAATCCATGCAACCAAATCAACACTTTTTTATTTAACAATTTTGCAAAAAATGCAATAATCCAGCTCGACAAAATACTATGATCGCCGGTCAATATATAATATTTATAAGGCTTAAATACCAAGCTGACTACGCCTTTTTGCCATCTGTACTTTTTATTTGCAAAAACAATATTTTTAACAGTTTTTTTATATCCTGACAACTCAGTAACATCCATTGTTTTAATAGGAGTATCTACTTGATCGCCAAAATAGAAATCGCAATGGAGTTCCTGATCCATGAGCTTATAAATAGCACCCCTGTAATGAGGTGCCAGATTGAAGATGCAACAAATCTTTGTATTGGACTTAGGCATAAATATTTGTTGATAACTAAATTAATAATTATTTACAATGTTTTGAATCAGCAATCTCCGTTTTCCACTCACCGTAGGAGCAATCTTATCCACATAATTCAATTTTGCAGTAACTCCTAATGATTCAAAGGTCTTAACCATTTCATGTTCATCTGATACCAAAAAACCCTCGTCTTTAACTATTAGTATTATAATCTCTCCCTTAGTATTTTGTATGATTTGCCATTGTTTAATACTCTTGTATGATTTAAGTCTTTTACTGAATACGAGACCTAACAGGTAAACCTTTTTGTTATCTCGATTTAGGATAAAGTCAACGGTTCTGCCTTGCAGAGACTTCAACGTAACTATTCCATTTCGGGTGCCACCATAAACCGCAACATCTCCAGTGCGGTAACGAATAAATGGCATTACCTTATTCGAAAAACCAGTCACTACTACTTCGCCTGATTCTCCTTCTTTAACATGATTCCCATTTTCATTTAAAACCTCAGTGAAACCATAAAGAGGAGAACAAATATATTCAAGACTATTAGCTAGTGTGAAGGCAAAGATTGAAACCTCAGAGTGTCCATATTGCCCATAAACAGGACATTTTAGTGCTTCA
>JAIFLC010000163.1 GCA_020049295.1 Bacteroidota bacterium | reverse complement strand
AATATAATATCATCAGCATCTGCTCTAAGTTCAGAAAGATTTGTTAGTGATCTCCCATGATTTTTCTGAAGCATTTTCTGAAATTTAAATGCCTCGACAAAATTATCATAATGCACTTTTACCAATGCAATGGTCGGGTTTGTAATAGATGTTAATCCTTGCATTTTGCGACTTGTTTCACCATCGATTATCTTTTTACCCCATTCCATTAGTTCTGATTCGGTATTTAATACCGGCAACCTCGTATAATCCTCATCGAGACCATAAAAACCACGAACTGATGGCTGCAACTCTCCACGAACAATAGCCATATTTACAACTTGAATAAAATGGGAAATATACAATTTTGCTTTCTTAAACTTTTTAAGATATTCCTTATTGTTTTTAACCTGAATATCATAGGTAGTTTTATGCTCTGCTATTACTTTTTCCCATTTTGGCAGGAATGACTGAACACGTTGTAGTGTACCTTGCTTGAATGCAAGTTCCATTGGTATAATAGCTTTCCCTTTTGTATGAGCAATTTTAATGGCTTTCAGACGGGAACTGTCGGTGTTTGGTAATCGTCGGTAAGGCATAAATTTAGTCTTATATTTGTTAATAAGATGTTCATAAGCTGCGAATATATTAAATTATTATAAAAACACAAGTCTATTCGCAATTAATTTTTATAAAAAACATAATTGATAATAAATGAGTTATTGTTCATAACCCATAAACGTATTATTTAATGTGGTTTTCAACAACTCAATCACAGAAAAAAATAATTTTTAATAATCGAACTTTATAAAAACCAAAATGTCACCATCAGATTATGCATTTTTTTATAATAAAAAATCTTGTCCTTTGATTTTTGGAAAATGGATTGTAATTTAGAGTTCCAATAAAAAATGGATTATTCATTAAATCAATCATAATATGTTTAGAAAAGATGTTTACATCGATCGTCGTAACCGATTGAAAGATAAAATGAAAAGCGGCCTGGTGTTGTTTTTAGGAAATCAAGAATCGGCATTTAATTATCCCGACAACACATATCATTTTCGCCAAGACAGTTCGTTTCTATACTTTTTTGGTTTAGATATGCCTAATATTGCAGGTTTAATCGATTTCGAATCAGGTAAAGAATATTTATTTGGTAATGATTTCACGATCGACGATATTATCTGGATGGGGCCACAACCAAAAATTAAAGAACTAGCTGCTCAAGTAGGAATTGAAAATACTGAACCAATAAACCATTTGGGTAATTATTTACGAAATGCAAATAATCAGGAAAGAATTATCCATGTTCTACCTTTTTATCGTGGAGATACTATTATCCAATTTAGTAATTTGCTGGAAATTAGTCATACAGAAGCAGAAAACTATATCTCTGTTGATCTTATTAAAGCGGTTATTGAAATGCGCTCAATAAAAGATAAACATGAAGTTGAAGAATTAATTAAAGCTGCTGCTATTGGTTACAAGATGCATGTAACCTCTATGAAAATGGCAAAACCTGGGATATTAGAGCAGGAAATTGCTGGTGCTTTGGAAGGTATTGCATCATCTTATGGATCTGCTCTTTCGTTTCCAATAATACTTTCACAGAACGGAGAAACATTACACAATCATTATCACGGTAATATTTTGGAAGAAGGGAGATTGCTTTTAACCGATACCGGGGCAGAAACCAATTTGCATTATGCCAGCGATAATACAAGGACTTTCCCTGTTGGAGGAAAATTCTCGCAGAAACAAAAAGATATTTACAATATTGTTCTCAATGGAATAAATCATGGTACTTCCCTTATAAAACCAGGTGTTACTTACCTAAGTGTTCATTTAGAAGTAGCTAAAATACTAGCAAAAGGATTAATTGATCTTGGTTTAATGAAAGGCAACCCCGAAGATGCAGTTCGTGAGGGAGCACATGCTATGTTTATGCCTCATGGATTAGGCCACATGATGGGACTTGATGTTCACGATATGGAAAATCTAGGTGAAGATTATGTTGGGTACGATAATGAGATTAGACGTTCTACTCAGTTTGGTCTAAGAGGATTACGTCTTGGTCGCAAATTGCAGCCAGGATTTGTATTAACCAACGAACCAGGAATTTATTTTATTCCCGATTTGGTAAAAAAATGGAAAGCCGAAAAAATTAATTCGAGTTTTATTAATTACGATAAAGTTTTGGACGAATATTCTGGTTTCGGTGGCATTCGTTTAGAAGATGATATTTTAGTTACAGAAACAGGTCATCAATTAATAGGCAAACGAATTCCAATAACCATTGAGGAGGTTGAGGAAACAATGAGATCGTAAGAAATCATTTGAAAAGAGGTTATACAAAAAGGCCTCAAGTTGTTCATATTTCGACAGGCCTGCCCGTCCGGCAGGCGGGCTCAATATGACAACAAATTAATTTTTTAGATGTGACACTGATTATAGTCATCCTGAGCTTGTCGAAGGATGTCGAAGTGTAGACTTCAAATCAGAGGCTTTTTAGACAGCCTCTTTTTTATTTTTCCTGAAGAATCTAAAAACCATAATATCATCCAAGTTTCCCTGCAATAAATCCAGTTGTCCAGGCTGCCTGCAGGTTAAAACCTCCTGTAATTGCATCAATATCTAATACCTCACCTGCAAAGTAAACATTTTTGCAGATTTTACTTTGCATGGTATTCAGGTCGATGCTTTGCAGGCTAACACCGCCGCAGGTTACAAACTCTTCTTTATAGGTTGATTTCCCATTCACAGTAAACATATCGTTGGTTAAAACTGCAGTAAGCTTATTTATTCCTCTTTTTCCCAACTCGTTCCATTTTTTGTTGGCTGGGATTTCTATTTTCTCCAGTAAAAACAACCATAATCTCTCCTGCAATCCATAGGGCCTGATATTAGAAACAAATTTATTGGGGTATTCTTTACTAATATTGTTAAGGTCGTTTATTACTATTTCGTTGTTTTGTTCGTTTGCCCAATTTACCTGAATTTTAAAATGATAATTCATTGTACTTAGCTCCCTTGCCCCCCATGATGAAAGCTTAAGAATTGCCGGACCACTCATTCCCCAATGCGTTATAAGTAAAGGCCCATCGGATTTTATCTTTGTTCCCTGAATACTTAACTGGGTGTTTTCAACCACAATTCCCATTAACCGGGTTATTGGTTCAGCAGACATTTTAAACGAGAATAATGATGGTACAGGGTTTTCGATTTTATGATTTAGTTTTTCCAGCCAGTTTAGTCCATCTCTTTTAGGTGAACCGCCTGTTGTAACAATAATTTTATCAAAAATTTCAGGAGCAATTTCTTCATGAATAAATTCCAACTCCAATAAATCAGTTTTTGGATGAATAGCTTTTACTCCAACTCCGGTTTTTATTTCAATCTTCAGCTTTTTTGATTCACGTAAAAAACAATCGATAATACTTTGAGAATCTTGCGACACAGGAAAAACACAATTGTCACTCTGAGTTACCAGAGGAATACCTCTGGACTCAAACCATCGCATTGTATCTTTATTATTAAAAACATGAAACGCTTTTTTTAAACTTTTTCCACCTCTGGGATACGCACTGCAGAGTTCTGTAATAGAATCACAACTATTGGTTAAGTTGCATCTTCCACCTCCCGAAATTTTAACCTTTGCCAACACTTTTTGCGCCTTTTCAAAAATTACCACCCGTGCATCAGGATAATTCTCCTTTGCAGCAATTGCCGAAAAAAAACCGGCAGCACCACCACCTATTATCGCAATTTTCATTTAATTCTGATAGGAATATAATCGTAAAACTATCTGTAAAAGTAGTTTTTTCGAGTTTACAAAATTCCAGTGTAACGGTTTTTTTTGGCTTGTAGTCTAAATTTCTTTACTTTTGGAAAATAGTACCTAATTTACTACCAGAAAAATTCTTTAATCATTAAAAAACAACATCTTGGAAAAGTTTGAAATTATTGCCACTACCATATTTGGATTAGAAGAAGTCCTTGCTGAGGAACTTCGAGAGATTGGAGCAACTGATATAGAATTATTAAATCGTGCAGTACGATTTAAAGGAGATAAAGCAATGCTTTATAAAAGCAATTTGCTTTTAAGAACTGCTGTGAAAATCCTAAAACCTATTCATACCTTTTTTGCTGCCGACGAGCAACAATTATACGATAATATCAAAAAAATTGACTGGAGTGAATATTTTACCTACAATAATACTTTCGCAATTGATGGCGCTACTCACAGTGATATATTTAATCATTCCAAATATGTTGCCTTAAAATCAAAGGATGCTATTGCTGATCAGTTTCGGGAAAAACATGGTATCAGGCCATCGGTTGATCCAGCAAATCCTGATATGCGAATTAATGTGCATATTAACGATAGATCTGTGATTGTTTCTCTCGATAGTTCGGGATCGTCATTGGGTAAACGCAATTACAGACTTGCTCAAAGCGAAGCACCAATAAGCGAGGTACTTGCTGCCGGAATCATTTTGCTTTCGCAATGGGATAAAAAATGTGATTTTATAGACCCTATGTGTGGCTCTGGAACATTTCCTATTGAGGCAGCCTTATTAGCTAATAATATACCTTCGGGAAGAAACCGAAAATTTGGTTTTGAAAAATGGAAGGATTTTGACGAAGAAATATGGAATAAAATAAAAGATGAAGCAAATTCAAAAATTATACATTCTGATGTTAAAATATTTGCAAAAGACTCCGACAAATATATTGTTGACATTGCCATCGAAAATGCAAAAAGAGCAGGTGTAGAGGATCTTATTAACTTTGAAAGTGTCGATTTTTTCCAAACAACTCATGCGGATGGAAAAGGAATTGTTTTTATAAATCCTCCTTATGGTGAGCGTTTGCAAGTAAATGAAATTACCACTTTTTATGATGATATGGGCTCCCGGTTAAAACATTTTTATCAAGGTTGCGATGCTTGGATTATTAGCGCCAACTATGAGGCATTAAAGCATTTTGGACTACGTACTTCGCGAAAGATTAAATTATTCAATGGTCCTCTTGAATGCAGGTTACAAAAATACGAGCTATATCAGGGAAGTAAAAAGGCTAGTAAATCAGGGACACAATAACAAGAGTAAAATCAGAGGTAAAAAAATACTCAAAATAAAAAGATAGAAAGTTCGTTGAACTTTCTATCTTTTGTTAAATCGGGTAATAATATTGTTTATACTATTCAGCTTCAGAGAACGAGGCACACAGATACTCTCTGTTAAGCATCGCAATATAATCGATTGATATTCCTTTTGGACACTCGGCTTCACATGCACCGGTATTGGTACAACTTCCAAATCCCAATTCGTCCATTTTGGCAATCATATTTAATGCTCGGCGTTTAGCTTCAATTTTCCCTTGAGGTAATAAAGCCAATTGAGAAACTTTTGCTGCAACAAACAACATTGCTGATGAGTTTTTGCAGGCAGCAACACAAGCCCCGCAACCAATACATGCTGCAGCGTCAAAAGCTTTGTCAGCAGCAATTTTCGAAACGAGTATTGAGTTTGCTTCGGCTGCCTGACCAGTATCTATAGAAACAAAACCTCCTGCAGCCATTATTTTATCGAATGCATTACGATCAACAATAAGATCTCTGATTACAGGAAACCCTTTTGCACGCCATGGTTCAATGGTAATAGTATCACCATCTTTAAACGCACGCATATGTAATTGGCATGTACCGATCTCATCACCCGGTCCATGTGGTCGGCCATTGATATATAATCCGCATGATCCACAAATTCCTTCACGGCAATCATGTTCGAAAGCAACAGGAATCTGACCTTCTTTAATTAATTTTTCATTAAGAGAGTCGAGCATCTCGAGAAACGACATTTCTTCGGCTACGCCATCGAGCTCAAACTTTTCAAATTTCCCTTTTGCTTTAGGGTTTTCTTGTTTCCAGATATTTAATTTTATTTTCATTTTTTTTGATTTTAGATTTGAGTATCAAGATTTGAGTATTGAGAATCAAGAATCTAATATCTCATGTCTCAAATCTCATATCATATAGCTATTTATAACTTCTGACTTTTACTTCTACATTTTCGAATTTCAATTCTTCTTTATGGAGCTTTGGCTCTTTGTCATCGCCTTGATATTCCCATGCAGCCACATACGAATATTCGGAATCGATTCGTTGGGCTTCTCCACCTTCGGTTTGACTTTCTTCCCGGAAATGTGCCCCACACGATTCTTTTCGGTTAAGTGCATCGGTTACCATTAAAGTAGCCAGCTCTAAAAAATCAGCTACTCTAGAAGCTTTTTCCAGCTCCTGATTAAGCTCATCTGCTTTTCCAGGAATTTTTAAATCACTCCAAAACTCCTTCTTCAAATCACCAATCATAACAAGTGCTTTTTTCAAGCCTTCTTCGTTTCGCGACATACCACAATTGTTCCACATAATGTGTCCTAATCGTTTATGGAACGATGTAGCTGTTTGCTTTCCATTAATTCTCAAGAACTTGTCGAGTCTTTCTTTTGCTGATTTTGCTGCCTCTTCGAATTCAGGTGTATCCGTTAATGGAATCTTTGTTGCAATTTCATCGGCAAGATAATTGGTCATTGTATAGGGTAATATAAAGTACCCATCACCGGCACCCTGCATTAGCGAACTTGCTCCAAGACGGTTTGCGCCATGATCGGAGAAATTTGCTTCACCAATAGCAAATAATCCAGGAATAGTAGTCATTAAATTATAATCTACCCACAAACCACCCATCGTATAGTGTCCTGCCGGATAAATCATCATAGGCGTTTTATAAGGAATATCACCAGTAATTTTTTCATACAAATCGAATAGATTACCATATTTCCCTTTAATTGTTTTTTCTCCTTGTTTTTTAACCGCATCTCTGAAATCGAGATAAACGGCCAGGCCTGTTTTTCCAACACCATAACCTGCATCGCAACGCTCCTTTGATGCCCGACTTGCTACATCACGTGGAACAAGATTTCCAAAAGCAGGATAACGTCGTTCTAAGAAATAATCTCTTTCCTCATCTGGTATAGTATTCGGATCGCGTTTGTCTCCCTTTTCTTTTGGTACCCAAATCCGTCCGTCATTTCGCAACGATTCCGACATCAACGTAAGCTTACATTGGTAATCATTCAAAACCGGAATACTCGTTGGGTGAATCTGCACAAAGCTTGGGTTTCCAAAGAATGCTCCTTTTTTATATGCCTGCCAGGCAGCTGATCCGTTTGAATTTACTGCAAGAGTGGACAAATAATAAATAGTTCCATAACCACCTGTAGCCAGAACCACAGCATGAGCTGAGTGTTTTTCAATTTCTCCGGTAACAAGATTACGGGTTATAATTCCACGTGCTTTGCCATCAACTATCACAAGATCGAGCATCTGACGTCGACTGTACATGGTAACTTTCCCTAATGCCACCTGGCGTTTTAGTGCTGAATAACCTCCAAGTAAAATCTGTTGTCCGGTTTGCCCTTGTGCATAAAAAGTTCGCGAAACCTGAACACCGCCAAATGTTCTGTTGGCAAGAGTTCCTCCATATTCGCGTGCAAAAGGTACTCCTTGTGCTGTAAATTGATCAATAATAGCATTACTTACTTCGGCTATTCGGTAAACATTTGCCTCGCGTGCTCGAAAATCACCACCTTTAATCATGTCGTAGAATAAACGATAAACGCTATCACCATCGTTCTTATAATTTTTTGCAGCATTAATTCCGCCTTGTGCAGCAACCGAGTGAGCGCGACGGGCAGTATCCTGAAAACAAAAAACTTTTACATTATATCCCAATTCAGCAAGAGAAGCAGCAGCTGGAGCTCCAGCTATACCTGTTCCAACAACAATCACACTAAGTTTTTTCTTATTAAGAGGACTAACAAGCTTCATCGAAGCTTTGTATTTACTCCACTTTTCGGCCAAGGGGCCTTCGGGTATTTTTGATTCTAATTTACTCATATCTTTATTTGGCTATAATTTCTACTTAAATGGCATATTTTAACATAAAGAACAATGGGATAAATGCAAATCCTCCTGCAACAATAGTGGCATATATATATGCTATTGTTTTTAATCTGCCAATCCATTTTTCGTTATCAAAGCCAATGGTTTGAAAAGCTGACCAGAAACCATGTGTAAGATGAAAGAAAAGAAAAGCAGCACCTAACATATATATTGCATCATACCACCACCATGTTTTAAATATTCCGGCAACGAGATTATACACATCATGCAATTCGGTTTGGCCTCCATCATATGAAATTGTGGAAACTGTTCCGAATTTTACTTTCCAAAAGAAGTTAATTAGGTGTAGCACAAGAAATATGAAGATTAATCCACCCAAAATATACATATTTTTTGAGGCCCAGCTTGCTTTAGTCTTATTAACAACTTTATATTTCTCAGGCCTTGCCATCATATTTTTTAAGGTGATATAGCTTGCATAAAAAATATGTAAGATAAACCCAATAGCCAGAATGGGCTCAATAATTTTCATTATTGGATTACTGCTCATAAAGTTGGCCGCAATGTTAAAAAGCTCACCATCGCCAAAAAGCAATAATGAGTTAATAGTTAGGTGGACAAGTAAAAACATCATGAGAAATAATCCTGTTATACTCATGAAGAATTTCTGTCCGATTGAAGATGTGAAAAACTTGCTCATAGGATTTAATTTTTATAGAAATTACTTAACTTGCACTATTGTTTAAAAAACGGTGTTATACAAATATATCTGCTTCAAATTGTATTTTCAATTTTGCAGGCTAATTTAAAATTGTTCTAAGTTATGAAATATGATCAGCTAAAAAGCGCACTATTCGAGAAGAATAGAAAAAAACTTATAAAGGATATCCAATCTAATTCACTTGTTTTGGTTCATTCGAATGATCAAATGCCTCGCAATGGTGATCAATTTTTCCCGTTCAGACAAAACTCTGATCTATTTTATTTATCTGGTATTGATCAGGAAAAAACGATTCTTGCTCTTTGCCCTAATCATCCTAATAAAGACCTGAGAGAAATTCTATTTATTATTGAAAGCAATGAGAAGATTGCCGTTTGGGAAGGTCATAAATATACTAAAGACGAAGCAAAAACAACATCAGGGATAACCAACATTAAGTATTTAAATGAATTTGATTCGGTTTTTAGAGAACTCGCCATTTATGCCGAAAATATTTATATTAATCTAAATGAAAACCCTAAATTTAAACCCGAAGTTATTTCTGCTGATGAACGATTCCTTGATCAACTAAGAAAAGATTTTCCGGCTCATTCATTGGAGCGACTGGCTCCAATTATGAAAAAACTCCGCCTGAAAAAAGAACCTGAAGAAATTGAAATGATGCAAAAAGCTTGTGATATAACAAACGAAGGGTTTTACAGAATACTTCACTTTATAAAGCCAGGTGTTAAGGAGTATGAAATTGAAGCAGAACTTACACACGAATTTTTATGGAATAAAGCCTCTGGGCATGCTTATGCTCCAATTATTGCATCGGGTAAAAGTGCGTGTATTTTGCACTATATTGAAAATAACAAGGAATGTAAAGACGGAGATTTGCTGTTAATAGATTTTGGTGCTGAATATGCTAACTATGCTGCTGATTGTACACGAACAATTCCAGTAAACGGGAAATTTAGTTCACGTCAAAAAGATTGTTACAACGCTGTGTTAAGAGTGATGAAGAAGGCAATTTCTATAATGACTCCAGGAATTACTATTAATCAAATTAACGAACGAGTTGAAGCAATGCTGCAGGAAGAACATATAAACCTTGGACTTTATTCTAAAGACGATGTTACTAATCAAGATCCTGCTAAACCTATTGTTAAAAGGTATTACCCGCATGGAACATCTCATTTTATTGGTCTAGATGTACATGATGTTGGGGACAAGACTATTGTGCTAGAAGAAGGAATGGTTCTTACATGTGAACCTGGTTTGTATATACCAGAAGAAAACATAGGTATCCGCATTGAAAATGATATTGTAGTGGCAATTAAACCATTTGATCTTATGCAACATATACCTATAGAAATTGAAGAAATTGAAAACCTTATGCAAAAACCTAACTTATAATTAATCAAAGCATATACTTATGACATTCAATATTAAATGGGGTAAAAAGGTAGTTTATGTTAAATTCAGAGGTATTGTTACTGCTCAGGATTTAATTGATGCAAACAACTATTTAATCAGTAATTCTGAATTTGAGAATATCCACAACCAGATTTTTGATTTTATAGAAATTACCGATTTTTTAATTACTAAAAGTGATATTGAAATTATAGCAGCTATGGACAAAGCCCAATCTGAATGGAATAAAGTGATGAAAGTTGCAATTGTAACAATCGATAACGAAGTAACTAAAATTACCAAGGAATACAAGAAGATAATGGAAGGTTCAGGTTGGACCATTCGCGATTTTAAAACTTCAGAAGAGGCACAAAAATGGATGAAATCGTAATAAAAAAATCTCTTTCAATAAATAAAAAAACACTAACCTATACAGACTCAGGAAAAGGAAAAGCAGTTGTCTTACTCCATGGCTATCTTGAATCGCTCGACATTTGGGATGCATTTTCAGCTGAATTATGTGAGGATTACAGAGTTATTTGTTTTGATATTCCGGGCCATGGGAAAAGTGATATGCTTGACGAATCCCAAACCATGGAGCAAATTGCATATCACATAAAAAAAGCCTTGGAAAGTCTTGGAATTGAAAAATGTTTTCTTGTAGGCCATTCTATGGGTGGGTATCTTACCTTAATGTTTCATCATTTATTTCCAGAAATGCTTTCAGGATTTTGTTTATTCCATTCACATCCTTTTGCTGACTCTGAGGAAAAACGCAACAATAGATTACGCGAAATGGAACTTATAAAAGATGGTAAAAAGAACCTTATTGCCTCAGTAAATATTCCAAATACATATGCAAAAGAAAATGTCTCTACTTTTTATTTGGAAATTGAAAAAGCAAAAAACATAGTAACCCAAACCTCTGATGATGGAATAGTTACCAACCTGCATGCTATGATGACCCGGCCAGATTTGGCTGAATCGCTGGCTAGTTCTAAATTACCCTTTTTATATATTGTTGGGAAAAAAGATAATCTAATTGATTTTGAAAATATTGTCCCTAAAATTAAATTGCCTGAAACTTCTGGGTTGATTGTCTTAGAAAATTCAGGTCATATGGGATTTATTGAAGAAAAACAATTAGCTCTCGAAACTATTAGAAATTTTATCGAATTAAAAATAAACTAATATGAAAAACATCGTAATTATTTGTATGTTCCTCACTTTTTTGTCATGTAAACAAGAAACAAAAACAACAGAACTTTTTATAATACCAAAACCAGTAATGGTTGATTTTACTGGTAATGAATTTAAAATAAATCAGCATACAAGCATAGTATATTGCAAATCTAACATTGGTTTTGATAAAGTAGCTAATTACCTCAAAGAAGAAATTAAGAAGAATCTAAATCTGGACTTAGAAATTATCCATTCTGAAAACAATTCAAAGAAAAACGCAATAATACTAATCAAAGACAGTATTCAAAATAATCATCCCGAAGGATATTTAATGAATGTAACTAAAAGGAATGTCCAACTCTTTTCATCAACAGCAAATGGATCTTTTTACGGGGTGCAAACCCTTTTGCAACTCTTAAAAATTGATGACTTAAATGATCAAATTACTTTTGGTAATACAATTCCGGGAGTAAAGATTAATGATTATCCCCGATTTAAATGGAGAGGAATGCATCTGGATGTATGCAGGCATTTTTTTTATAAAGAGTTTGTAAAAAAATATATCGATGCATTGGCGATGCATAAGATGAATACATTTCACTGGCATTTAACAGATGATCAAGGCTGGAGGATAGAAATAAAAAAATATCCAAAACTAACAGAAATTGGTTCTGTTAGAAAAGAAACAATGGTTGGTAAAAGCTGGAATGAGTTTGATGGTAAGCCCCATGCTGGTTTTTTTACACAAGAAGACATTAAAGAAATTGTGCAATATGCCTCAGATCGATTTATAACCATTGTTCCAGAAATTGAAATGCCAGGTCACGCGTTGGCAGCTCTTGCTTCGTATCCTGAATTAGGATGTACAGAAGGACCATATGAAGTAGCTAAAACTTGGGGTGTTTTTGATGATGTGTTTTGTGTCGGAAACGATAAAACAGTTGAGTTTTTACAGGATATTTTAACCGAAGTAATTGCACTTTTCCCAGGAAAATATATTCATATTGGGGGCGATGAATGCCCAAAAGCTGCCTGGGAAAAATGTCCAAAATGCCAAAAAAGAATAAAGGAAGAAGGATTAAAAGATGAATTTGAATTACAGTCGTATTTCATAAGACAAATAGAGAAGTTTTTAATCGCAAACAATAAAAAACTCATTGGCTGGGACGAAATCCTT
Source organism: Bacteroidota bacterium (assembly GCA_020049295.1). Classification (GTDB taxonomy): domain Bacteria; phylum Bacteroidota; class Bacteroidia; order Bacteroidales; family UBA12077; genus UBA12077. Next base: position 2,699 of record JAIFLC010000163.1, on the reverse strand, counting down.
GAAGGAGGGTTGGCTCCTTCTGCAACAGTAATGTCGTGGAGAGGAACTGAAGGAGGAATTCATGCTGCAAAATTAGGGCATGATGTAGTGATGACACCAAATCCAATTTGCTACTTCGACCATTATCAGGGAGATTCAAAAAGCGAACCATTAGCAATTGGAGGATTCACTGATCTTGCTAAAGTTTACAATTACGAACCGGTTCCGTCTGAGCTCAACGAGCAGGAATCAACATATGTTTTAGGAGCCCAAGCCAACATCTGGACAGAATATATTACAACACCAAATCATTTAGAATATATGGCATTACCTCGGATGTGTGCATTAGCAGAAATTGTTTGGACACCTTCGAAACAAAAAGATTTTGAAGATTTTAAAACCAGACTTAAAAAACATGTGCTAAGATTAAAAGCACAAAAATACAATTACAGATCGTTGGATTATTAATTTTATAATTTATTGATCTATCACTCAAATTAAAGAAAGGATGCATCCTTTCTTTTTTTGTTTAAAGCTATTGACCAATTATATTTTTTTGTATATTTAATTGATTTTTAAATCATACCATAATTCTATCGTTTTAATTTATTTCCATTGAATAACAAAACATGCAGCGCTATGGCAAAGAAAAAAGAAGAAAAACAATCAAAGAAGAAAGAAAAGATTGTTATTGTAGATAAAAAGGATAATATCCAATTAAACTACGAAGCTGTTGAGGATAAGAAAAAAATTGATAACAAAGAGTATGAAAAGGAACTGTATAAGTTGCAAATTGAACTTATTAAGTTACAGGAATGGGTAAAACAGCAAAAGTTAAAAGTAGTTTGTATTTTCGAAGGGAGAGATGCTGCAGGCAAAGGAGGTGTAATTAAGACAATTACCGAACGATTAAATCCAAGATTTTGTAGAGTAGTGGCACTAGGTGTTCCTACCGAAAAGGAAAAAACCCAATGGTATTTTCAGCGTTATGCTCCACATTTACCAGCCGCAGGAGAAATCGTATTGTTTGATCGTAGTTGGTACAACAGAGCCGGAGTTGAGAGAGTTATGGGCTACTGCACAGAACCAGAATACCTTGAATTCCTTCGCTCCTGCCCTGAATTCGAAAGAATGCTAGTACGATCGGGAATAATGGTAATTAAATACTGGTTTTCGGTTAGTGATAAGGAACAGGAAAAAAGATTTCAGGCCAGAAATGAGGATCCGGTAAAACGATGGAAACTGAGTCCAATGGATATTGAATCCCGAGACAAGTGGGTTGAATACTCTAAAGCTAAAGACGAAATGTTTGCTCACACTGATATAAAACAAGCCCCATGGAATGTGGTTCATGCAGATGATAAAAAAAGAGCCCGATTAAATTGTATTCACCATTTCCTCAGCCTTATAGAGTATAAGGATGCAACACTTCCACCAATTAAATTACCTAAAAGGAAAGTAGATCACTCTTACGTTAGGCCGCCCATAACAGATCAGAACTTTGTACCTGATGTTTATTAAGGTAAAATACCAAAATATTTTATACCTTCTAAAACTGCAAGAACAACTATTCATTCTTGCAGTTTTAATTTCCCTTATTAAAAGGCCATTCAAACTAAATAAAATTCTAAAATCAGAAAATTTTAACTAATCTCCGATAAATAATTCTAGAATCATAAAAAAAGATTAGACAAAATATGAAGCTTTTTAATTCCCAAGCAACCAATTTATTTTTCTGGATTATTTTAAAGATCAGGCTATTTTTTCTAAAAAAACAATTAATTCAGAGTAATCATAAATTATAAAAAATTATTTTTTACTTTTAGCTTTCTCATTTCATTTAAGGTAATTATGAAAATCAGACTTAAACTAAAGCACAAAATTCAGATTTATATCCTTTTAACTACTATTATTATTTATGTTGGCGCATTAGGTTATATAAGCATAAAAAGCAAAAATATGGCTTCCAATGATGCCAGACATATATCCGACAACTATGCTATAGGTGCGGCAAATCAGATTGGAATAATGCTCGAAAGTTACCTTACAACAGTTAAAGATTTGAGCAACACATTTAAAGCATACAAAGAAATTGATGAGAGAAATCGCCGACAGGTATTTGGTGAAATTATGAAAAAAAACCTGGAAACAAATAAGGATTTTCTTGCAATATGGACAATCTGGGAATCAAATACGCTTGATAATCTTGATAAAAGCTATGTAAATACTCATGGTAGTACTATACTTGGAAACTTTGCTCCAATGTATTATAAAATTAATAATAAAATTATACTAGATGAGTCAATAGAATCTGACCCAAACAGCGTTTTTACAGGAGATTATTACGAGCTTCCTAAAAGTCTTAGGAAAGAGATTGTTTTAGATCCCTATTACTATTCGTATTCAAAATCTGACAATGACAAGGTATTTGAAGTAACTATTTGTGCTCCTATAATCGTTGAGAATCAAATTTTAGGAGTTGTTGGGGCAGATATAAATCTCTCTCAATTTAAAGAGATTGTTACTAGTGTTAAGCCATTTAATAACAGCATCGCTTTTTTGATGTCAAACAATGGAACTTATATTGCTAATCCTGATGATCAATTTACCGGGAAAAAAGCCATTGATGTTTTTCCCGAGGAAATTAAGAAACATAATGTAATGGAGCATATCGCAGAAGGGAAATTTTTATCCTACGAAGTAACAGGATTGGATGGTTC
>JAIFLC010000192.1 GCA_020049295.1 Bacteroidota bacterium | reverse complement strand
TATTGTTTGGACATTTTGTTTAATTTTTTGGTTTTGTTATTGAATTGAACAAAATTTTGCTAATAATGTTTAGAGTATAAATTATTAAAATTCGGAATAAATCCAAAATTGATTAATAAATAGTTGAATATAATCCTTGCAACATGAAAATAGGTATTCTCAAAGAATCCGGAATTGAAAACAGAGTGGCATTATTGCCCGATAATGTTAAAACCCTTATCGATCTTAAATCAAAAGTTGCTGTTGAAAAGGGCGCGGGAGAAAGATCATTCAGTTCGGATCAGAGCTATATAGAAAAAGGTGCTGAAATTGTTGATAGAAGCAGCATTCTTAATAATTCTGATCTGATAATAAGTATTCATCCATTAGGTGATGATGAGTATAGCAAGCTTAGAGAAGGTCAGTCTATTTTAACTGCCTATAGTCCTTTAATAAATATGGCTTTAGTGAAGTTGTTTGTTGAGAAAAGCATTACAACATTTAGCATGGATATGGTTCCCCGAACCACCAGAGCCCAATCGATGGATATTCTTTCATCCATGGCTACTGTTGCGGGATATAAAGCTGTACTCGAAGCGGCAAATCATCTTCCGTCTTTTTTCCCAATGTTTATGACTGCTGCAGGAACAATTCGTCCTTCGAAAGTATTGATTTTGGGCGCTGGTGTTGCCGGATTACAGGCTATTGCTACTGCTCGTAAATTGGGTGCACAGGTAGAAGCTTTCGATGTTCGTTCAGCTGTTAAGGAAGAAGTTCAAAGTCTGGGTGCCAAATTTATTGAGGTTGAAGGTGCCCGCGATGATAAAAATGCCGGTGGATATGCTGTTGAACAAACCGAAGAGTATAAGCAAAAACAAAAACAATTAATTCAGGATCATGCGAAAAAAGCAAATGTGGTAATTACAACTGCACAAATTCCTGGGCGTAAAGCCCCGGTCCTGATTACAAAAGATACTGTCGAAAATATGTTGCCTGGTTCGGTTATTATTGATTTGGCTTCATCAACTGGTGGTAACTGCGAGCATACAAAAGACAATGAAACAGTTGTTGTGAACAATGTAAAAATCATTGGCAACTCTAATTTCGCTTCGGAAATCTTAAACTCGATTTTACTGATGAGATTGTTCGTGGCACTTGCATTACACACAATAAAGAAATTATTAACGAACGAGTAAAATCAAACAATAAATAACATGGAAGGAATTTTACAATTTATATATGTAAATGCCGAAGCTATTTTCATAGTTATACTATCTATTTTCCTTGGTATAGAAGTTATTTCACATGTGCCTGCTGTGCTGCATACCCCATTAATGTCGGGGGCCAATGCAATCCATGGTGTTGTGGTAATTGGTGCAATAATCGTTTTAGGACACGCGGAAACAACGCTGAGCATGATATTTGGATTTTTTGCAGTTCTGCTTGGTACACTAAACGTTGTAGGAGGTTTTGTGGTTACCGATCGGATGCTTGAAATGTTTAAAAAGAAACCTAAGAAATAGGAATTACAATGGATAGGATAATTGAATTCTCAAAACATGTGCAATTCACCTTTGGTGATTCTGTATTAGAAATATTTTACCTCATTGCATCTGCATTATTTATTATGGGATTGAAAATGCTGAGTCATCCCGATTCTGCAAAAAAGGGAAACCTTTATGCTGCAGCAGGAATGCTGATTGCAGTAATTGCAACACTTTTGTTACATCGGCATGATGGGCATAAAATTGGTAATTTTGGTTTAATTTTTACAGCCATTGGTATTGGAACAGTATTAGGATGGATAGTTGCTCGCAGAGTTAAAATGACAAAGATGCCCGAGATGGTCTCCCTGTTTAATGGTATGGGTGGCGCCGCAGCTGCATTAATCTCATTAATGGAATTTCCGCATATCAATAAAGAATTAATTGCTCAACATGGCATGTTGAACTGGCAGGCATTGGTTATATTCTTAGGATTAATTATTGGTAGTGTATCGTTTGCCGGAAGTATGATCGCATTTGGAAAACTCGATGGCCGAATCAAAGATATTCGTTCATCTTTAATACGTGTAGTGAATATAATTATGGCGATCGTAATTATTGGTCTTACGCTTTACATAATGACTCGCGGAAATGTTAATCCTGCAAGTCTGGCACCCATGGTTTTCCTGTTGCTCGCAATTTCGTTGATATATGGTGTTTTATTTGTAATGCCAATTGGTGGAGCAGATATGCCGGTGGTTATTTCATTGCTAAACTCATTTACTGGTGTGGCAGCTGCAATGGGTGGATTTTTATACGATAACCTTGTAATGCTTACCGGAGGTATTCTGGTTGGTTCGGCCGGAACAATTCTTACCTTCCTAATGTGTAAGGCAATGAACCGTTCGTTAATCAATGTAATTGTTGGATCATTTGGAGGTGGCACAGCCGCAGCAGAAACAGAGCAGGGCTCGATGCGTGAAATATCTTTAATCGATACGGCTATTCTTCTGGGTTATTCCCGAAAAGTAATGATTGTTCCAGGATATGGTTTAGCTGTTGCACAGGCTCAACATTTAGCATACGAGCTGGATACTATTCTTCAGGATAAAGGTGTTGATGTGAAATATGCTATTCATCCTGTGGCTGGTCGAATGCCCGGGCACATGAATGTTCTGTTGGCTGAAGCTGATGTTCCGTATGATAAGTTAATCGAAAGCGACAAAGCGAATGAAGAAATGGAAAGTGTTGACGTGGTTGTGGTAATCGGTGCAAACGATGTGGTTAATCCTGCAGCCGAAGATGATCCTGCGAGCCCGATTTACGGAATGCCAATTGTAAAAGCGTTAAAAGCCAAGAATGTAATTGTAATGAAACGTGGCATGGGAAAAGGATATGCTGCTATCGAAAATAATCTGTTCTTCCACGAAAAAACTCGTATGTTATTTGGTAATGCCAAAGAAACATTGCAGAAACTGATTACAGAGGTAAAGAATATTTAATTTAAAACGAGTATTTGTCACTTCGAGTGAAACGAAGCAGTCTTTGAAGATTGCTTCACTGCGCCTGCCAGCCGGCAGGCTGGTTCGCAATGACTTTTACTCTTTTTATTGAATTCCTGAAATTATTCTTATTTTTATAAAGATTAATTTCATTATTATGCTCAAAAAAGGAATTCTCTTCATTTATCTGGTTTTATTATTTTCAATATATCTTTTTTCTCAGAATTTATCCTATACAGTTGATCAGAATGGTACACGAAAGTTTCATGATGGCTTTTTAATTGTTAAGGAAAACATCCCATTTATAACAGTAAAGGGTGATTCATATGAAGTCGGACTTCAATATGGAGTTCTGCTAAACGATCAACTAGTAAGAATGGATAAGGTTATTGATAGCCTGATAATTGCTAATACAGGTAGTTTCTTTGTAAAAAAGTGGATTGTTAATAGCGTTTTAAATAGGAAAATTAAGGAGATAGAGAAAAAGGTGCCTTATGAATATCTACAGGAGATGAGGGGCATGGCAGATGGATCTGATCTGGAATTAAAAGATCTTCAAGTTATTGCCTATGTACCGCAGCTATTCTTTAAAATCAGTTGTACTGCTTTTATGATAAAAAATGAAAAAGGAATAGTACATGGTCGTAATCTCGACTGGTCAGGAATTGAAGCTTTAACCCATCTCCCATTAATTGTCAATTATCATATTAGCAACAAAAAACCTTTTACCAATCTTACCTTTATTGGTTATCCAGGAGTATATACAGGCATTAACCATTCGGGTTTAAGCCTATCAATTAATATGAATAGTGCTCCAGCAGAAAATGGGAAGAAGATTGAAGATTATAATACAGGCATGCCTTTGGCATACAAAATTCGAAGTATTCTTGAAAATGCTGAAAACCTGACTCAGGTTGATGAGCAATTTAAAAACTATAGTTCGCATGCCTGGTTTATTACTGCAGTTAGTAACAATGATAAATTAGGCGCTATTTACGAACTCACCAGAGGTGAGGTTATAAAAAATAGGATGAAGGATGATTTTCTTTTTGTCGAAAACCTTTCAATATCTGACAAAGGCAGATATCAATACAGTCCGGTTTGGATGTTTAGCATGTTTAATATTGCAAGAGAACGAAAAATAAAAGAACTAAACGAGAGGTTTGGAAACGATGATCTAATTGCCAAAAGCTACAACATACTTACAAATACCGAAAATCATCATTTATCGCACGATCCCTATTATGGTTATTGCATAAATAATTACAACACAATAAAAAGCTGCATATTAGATAATACAAATAAAGAGATTTACTTCACCTATGGAGAGCATAATGCTGCTTTAAATAAATACCTTCATTACAATATTGAAACCGGTGAGGTTACTGTTTATAAATCAAAACAAGAAATTGCCGACAGCGAATATCATTCAGCTGGAATCGACTATAATAACTGGTATAACACAACATTTGCCCAAAAGAAAAAGTTATCAGAAAAGAACTATGGGTTGATTATTGATGAAATTCAGAAATATAATATCCAGCCAGCTTATAAAGCACTTGAATTATCAAGCCTTTATCTAAAATTAAAGGACTATGAAAATGCATACATTCAGGCCGAAAACTACATAAGTGGTGCTCCGGATTATTACCCGGCATATTACCAAAAGTACCGTGTAGTTAGAGAAAAAGGAGATTATTTAAAAGCGATTGTTACCTTGGAAGAAATGCTGCAAACATCAACTATAAACCCTTATTACGAATATCGGGCAAATGTTAATATGATTGAAATGTATGATAAGTTGCTCGAAAATAAAATGGATCCGGTTTATATCGAAAAAATTCATAACTTGTATGCTCAGATTAAATCAGATATAATTCAGTATTTTGTTGATACCGAAACACAAAAAGACTTGGATTTAATTGAAAATATTGTAAAAAAGTATAAATAGTAAGGTGGTAACACAGGATAAAATAGAAGCTGCAGTTGCATTAATAACAAATTCAAAATATGCTATTGCCTTTACAGGTGCTGGTATTTCTGTCGAAAGTGGTATTCCTCCATTTCGTGGCAAAGATGGCTTATGGAGTAAGTATGATCCGAATGTGCTCGATTTAAATAATTTTTATCTGAATCCAATTGATTCATGGAAAGTTATAAAAGAGATTTTTTATGATTTCTTTGGCTCTGCTAAACCCAATACTGCTCATTTTGCTTTGGCCGAATTAGAGAAACTTGGAAAAATAAAAGCAGTGATTACTCAAAATATCGATAATCTACATACTGATGCTGGAAGTCTTGAAGTATATGAATTTCATGGTAATTCACGTATGCTGGTTTGTCCGTATTGTGCAAAAGAGTTTGTTGCTGCCGAAGTGAATTTGAATGACATTGTTCCATTATGCGACAGCTGTCATG
>JAIFLC010000152.1 GCA_020049295.1 Bacteroidota bacterium | reverse complement strand
GGTGTAGTTTGTATTTTAGTTCTCTTTACTTTGGTATGAATACTAATCTCCTTAGAAGGATTTAAAAAATCTGATAATATAGGTAATCTTTCGGATTTCGACTGCAAGGTAGGACGGCATTTTAAAAGACCCTTTGTGTATGCATTTGTTGGATTATTTATAACATGATTCGTTGGTCCAAATTCAGCAATCTCTCCTTTATACATAACCATTATATTATCCGCTATTTGCGAAATTATGCCCAGATCATGTGAAATAAAAAGAATGCTCATCTGATATTTATTCTGGATTTGCTTTAGCAGGTCAATAATTGATTTCTGAACGGTAACATCCAAAGCTGTTGTAGGCTCATCGGCAATAAGAATTACAGGATTAAGTGCAATTGCCATGGCAATCATTACACGCTGCTTTTGTCCACCAGATAGTTCGTGAGGATAACTATTGATTATTCTTTGGGGATCGGGTAATTTAACTTCTGAAAAAAGTTCAAGCACCTTAAGCTGTGGATCTTTCACTTTGTTCTTTTGATGTATAAAGAAAACCTCTTTCACCTGATCACCACATTTCATTGTTGGGTTTAGAGAGGTCATTGGTTCCTGAAAAATCATCGAAATATTAGATCCTCTAAATAATCTAATCTCTTTTTCGGTCACATTAAGGAGGTTAGTTTCTATTCCATCCGAATTAAAAACAATTTGATCGGCTTCTAATTTTGCATTTGCAGGAAGTAGTCTTAATATAGATAATGCAGTTAATGACTTACCAGATCCGGATTCGCCAACAATACCTAGTGTTTGTCCTTGATTTAAAGAAAATGAAATGTTTTTAATAACCTGAATTGACTGGTTACCATTTATAAAGGATAATGATAGATTTTTTACATCGAGAACTATTAAATCTTTCATTTTTTAAATAATGACCTAAATAACTCATCTACTCTTCCTACTTTTTCAATTTCGATTTTGAATTTTTTAAAATCGACACCTTTTGAATTATATCGTGAAATAACTATTTTAGTAAACCCAAGCTTTTCGGCTTCGCCTATCCGTTGTTCGATTCGGCTCACGGGGCGAATTTCTCCTGTTAATCCCACTTCCGCAGCAAAACATATATTTTTGTCAATCGGAATATCGAGGTTCGACGAAAGCACTGATGCAATAACTGCAAGATCTGTTGCAGGATCATCAACCTTAATACCACCGGCAATATTTAAAAAAACATCTTTCTGGCTTAATCTGAAACCGGCTCTTTTCTCAAGCACAGCTAACAACATACCTAGTCTTCTGTTATCAAATCCTGTTGATGATCTTTGTGGTGTTCCATAAGCAGCAGTGCTAACAAGTGCTTGTATTTCAATTAAAAGAGGACGAGCGCCATTTATTGTAGAAGCAATAGATGTACCGCTTAGAACTTCGTCGGTTTGAGCAATTAATACTTCTGATGGATTAGAAACTTCTCTTAATCCTTCGTTACTCATCTCAAAGATTCCTAATTCGGATGTTGATCCAAAACGGTTTTTCGTTGTCCGTAATATTCGGTAAAGGTTATTTTGGTCGCCTTCGAATTGCAAAACAGTATCAACAACATGTTCGAGTACTTTAGGACCAGCAAGACTACCTTCTTTAGTTATATGTCCAATTAAAAAAACAGGCGTATGTGTTGTTTTAGCAAATTTCAATAAAGTGGCTGCGGTTTCGCGAATTTGAGAAACAGTTCCGGCCGATGACTCAAGTTTATCAGAATACAATGTTTGAATTGAGTCGATAATTAATATATCAGGTTGTACATTTTGGGTATGAATAAGAATATTCTCTAACAATGTTTCACCAAGTATAAAACAGTTTTCATTCTTGATTTTAATTCTTTCTGCCCTCATTTTAATCTGTTGAGGACTTTCTTCGCCGCTAATATAGAGTGTTTTAAGGTGGTTAAGCTTTAATGCCACCTGAAGAGCCAACGTAGATTTTCCAATACCGGGTTCACCACCAATTAAAATTACTGATCCCGGCACCAATCCTCCTCCCAATATTCTATCTAGTTCAGCAATATGTGTTAGAATTCTACCTTCGCTTTTTGAAACTATTTCGGAAATTTTAAGTGGTTGTAACCTTTCTGTTTCAGCAAAACCAACTGATTTGTTTGTTTCTTTTGCAATTACCTGCTCAACATATGAATTCCATTCACCGCATGAATAACATTTGCCAATCCATTTTGCTGATTCGGATCCACAATTCTGACAAACATAAACTGTTTTTACTTTTGCCATTCTAAAAGAGTTATTTCTTTAGTTTCTCAATTATTTTTGTAGTAGAATACCCCTCAATAAAATCAATTGTAACAACCTCTCCTCCCTTTGCACTTACAATATCATATCCAACTATTGATTCCGGCTTATAATCACTGCCTTTGATCAGTATGTCGGGTTGTACTTTTTGTATTAAACGATATGGAGTATCCTCATCAAACAAAACAACAGCATTAACAAACTGGAATGCAGCTAATGTAATTGCTCTGGCATACTCATCCTGAACAGGACGGGTTTCTCCTTTTATTCTTCGAACTGAGTTATCAGTATTAAGTCCAATTATTAAAATATCTCCATAGCTGGCGGCTTGGGCAAGATATTCGATATGACCCCGGTGGATAATATCAAAGCATCCATTTGTAAAAACAATTTTATAATTTTTAAAATTCCAGTATGCAAGATGGGTATCGAGTTGCTTATAATCAATAATCTTTGACTGTATAAAATTTAATTTATCCATGAATAAAAAATTAACTGAGGTAAATTTAATTAATTATTTTTCTTTGACGACGGGAATTGAGAAATAACATCAAAAGTGAAAAGGTTCCAAGGATTAAAACAAGAAATACCTGTGATTCGTGTTGAATTGTAGCGAACACCAAGCCATCAGTTTTTGAAATATCGTACAATATTAGTCCTGATGAAACAATCCAGTGAAAAGCTCCTATACCACCTTGAACCGGAGCTGCCATACCCAAACCTCCTATAACTAAGAGGAATAAACCATCAATTGGCTTTAAACTCTGTGTTGCAGGTATTGAAAAGACAACAACATATGTCATAAAAAAATACATCACCCAAATAATAACTGTATGTAATAGAAATCCCCATCGGTTTTGCATTTTTGTTACCGTTTTTATTCCTGCAAAAACGCCCCTAAGTAATTTTCTGAATTTATGAATGACTTTAACTCGTTTTAAATTTCTTCTGAAATAATAAAAAAGGCTAATAAATCCTGCTAGAATAGCTGCAATTAATATCCAATAGTAAAAAGGAAAATCGACAGCATTTATAAATTTATTATAGATTGGTATAAAAACATTTTCTTTTATGAAACTACCGAAATATTCTATTTTAGCAACAAAAATTACAAACAAGAGTAATAATAATACAATCATATCGATTGCTCTTTCAATAATTACTGTTCCGATTAAAGAATCAATTGGAATTTTATCAGATTTTGTAAGTGACCCGCATCGTGTAATTTCTCCAATTCGTGGAAATGCAAGATTGGCAATATAACCAACCATTACTGCATAGAAAACATTTTTAAGGGGTGGGTTATAATTTAATGGTTCAATTAATAATTTCCATCGATATGCCCTGCTGAGGTATGCAAAAAAAGCAAAAACTAATGATAACCCTATCCAGGAGTAGTTTGCATTTTTAAGATCATTCAACAAGCTTTCAAAATTAATTCCTTTAAATGCGAAGTAAAGAAGAATTAATCCAATGCCTAAAAAAATTGAAAAATTGAAAAATTTAATAATGGTATTTTTCAACTGATTTTATATTAGTTTATTAGTGGCTGTATCGGGGAATATAAGACAAGGTTTAAACATTTTTGCCTCTTCAAAATCTAATGAACCATAAGAAATAATAATTATAACATCACCAACCGTTGCTTTACGCGCTGCTGGGCCATTAAGACAGATTTCTCCAGAACCTCTCTTTCCTTTAATAACATAGGTTTCGAGTCTTTCGCCATTATTTAAATTTACAATCTGAACTTTCTCATTTTCAATAATATTAGATGCATCCATTAAATCCTGATCAATGGTAATGCTTCCAACATAATGCAGATTTGCTTCGGTAACGGTTACCTTATGTATTTTCGATTTAACAACTTCGATATTCATAGCTATATTTTAATCAGTACAAATTTACAAATTAAATCTAATATTATCTATAAGTCTTATATTACCAACATGTACAGCAATACAACCAACAGATGTGTTTTTGTTTTTCCAATCAGTAACAGATTCTAGCTTCGTATCATCCACAATTTCAAAATATTCGATTTTCAATAATGGATCAGCATTAATAGAACGCACAACCCAATCTTTTGTTTCCTGTACTGAAAGTGTTTTTGCTTTTTCTTTAGCCTCTGTAAGGGTTTTAAAAATAAGCGGTACGTGTTTCCTTTCCGTAGGAGATAGAAGCATATTTCTTGAACTCATTGCTAATCCATCTGGTTCGCGTAAAATTGGGCAAGGTACAATTTCAACAGGAATATTTAACGTTTTAACAAGATGCTTTATAACTGTTAATTGCTGAAAATCTTTTTCACCAAAATATGCCCTAGTAGGACCAACTATTTCAAAAAGCTTACTTACGATAAGAGCCACTCCACGAAAATGACCAGGTCTGAATTTCCCTTCCATAGCTTTATCCAAATTATCAAAATCAAACTCGCGAGTATCATTTTCTGGGTACATCTCCTGTTCAGAAGGAGTAAAAAGAAAATCGCACTTTGCTTTTTCAAGTTTTTTAATATCATCTTCAACTATTCTTGGATACCTCTGATAGTCTTTTTTATCATTAAACTGAGTTGGATTAACAAAAATACTTATTACTGTTATATCGTTTTGTTTATTTGAATACTTAATAAGTGAAAGATGACCCTCGTGAAGAGCGCCCATAGTCGGAACAAAACCAATGGTTTTAGCTTTATTGCGTAAAATATTCAGTTCTTTTATTAGATCTGATTTATTGTCAATTCTTTTCATAATGCTCAATATTGCACAAATATAAAATATAAAGGTAATATGTATGCTGATTTAAAAAAAGAAAGAATAAAAATAATTCTTAGCTGTATGAATATTATGCAATTACTAAATAGTTGATGATTAACATAATTTTTACTAATTTTGCAAAGATTTAAATTAATTCAACATTCCCACAGATGGAAAATAAAAAAGTTTTATTTATCTCACAAGAAATTACTCCCTATTTACCTGAAACAGAGATGTCGTTAATTGGGAGAAATCTTCCGCAAGGTATTCAGGAAAGTGGAAAAGAGATAAGAACTTTCATGCCTAAGTTTGGATGTATAAATGAAAGACGCAACCAATTACATGAGGTTATACGTCTTTCTGGTATGAATTTAATTATCGATGATACTGATCATCCTTTAATAATAAAGGTTGCATCGATACAATCGGCTCGTATGCAAGTATATTTTATTGACAACGAAGATTATTTTCAACGAAAGCATATTTGCAAAGACGATAATGGCAAAGAATTTGCCGATAATGATGAGCGAATCATATTTTTTGCAAGAGGTGTTTTAGAAACAGTTCGTAAACTTAGATGGGCTCCAGATATAATTCATTGCCATGGATGGTTTACAAGTTTGATTCCTCTTTATATTAAAAAGGCTTATAACGATGATCCTTTATTTGTAAATTCGAAAGTAGTTTATTCGGTTTATAAAAATGAGTTTAAAAATACATTAAACAAAGATTTTAAAGACAAATTATTACACGAAAACATTACTAAATCTGATGTTAAAATTTTAAAAGAACCAACCTTTGTAAATTTAAACAAACTAGCTATTGAAATGTCAGATGCTGTTATAGTTGGAAGTAAAAAAATAAATTCCGAACTATATGAACATATTAAAACCATAAAAAAACCGTTTATTGAACATTACGATAAAGAAGAATATATTGAAGAATACTCACAACTGTACGATAAAATCCTTTAAACAAATTATGAATACAACATTTAATATTGCCTCCAAAAAATTATTTAAAAGCTTTTTGGTGTTAATAGTTTTTGGTGCAATTGTTCTTAACTACTCTTGTAATGAGGAAGCAAACTTACTTGGTGCTGATCTAATACCTGGTGATGATAGAATTGATTACTATTATGATACAACTTTACAATTTAATAGTTTTATTGAAACCCAAAAACATTTTCGAACCAGAAATTTAACCAGTTATTATATTGGATTAATTAACAGTTCCTATCATGGATCTTTTGAAGGATGCATGGTTACCCAATTTTTACCAAGCCAGCGGGCTAATGTATTTAAAGATGCAAATATAGATTCAGCAGTGCTTTATTTAAATGTTGATACTATTTATGGTGTAATCAATAGCGCCTTTAAAATTAATGTATACCAGCTTGATTCTGCAATTTCAGAAGACCCGATTTACTATATATCAACTGATTTCAGTAATATGTATTCAGAATCAAACAAATTAAATAATAGTTATAGATTACAAGGAGACTCCATTGTTGCATTTAAACTAAGCCCAGAATTTACCGAATTACTTGTAAATAATACCTATGCAGACAACGACACCGTTGATTCATTGTTTACAGAATCGTTTAAAGGGATAGCTATTGTACCTGAAAATCTAGCTGAAATGGGGGGACAACTTTTTAAAATAAATTCCCTTTCAGGAAATTCAAGAATTTCTGTTTTCTATGATGATTCTCTAAGTGCTTCATATTATTTTAGCAACGGAAATCGATTTGGTACATACAAATATAATCTTGATGGCTCATATCTTGAATCCTTATTAGAAAATCCAGCATCCGAAAACGATTCATTAATATTCTTGCAAGGCCTTGGTGGGGTAAACACCAAAATTATACTTAATAATTACATAAACTGGATTGATATTGCAAAATACTCTATCATAAAAGCTGAATTAATAGTTCCTATTTTTGAAACAGGAGAATCTTCTAACTACTTCTATCCGGATAATCTATATCTTGCTCATGCTCTTACAGATACCACTTTTGTTTCGACGATTGATGCGTCCAATAGCAAGTTTTTTGATGGAACATTAGATGCAACAAATAATCAGTATCGATTTGACATATCGAGATACATGCAAAATCTTTTAAATGGTAAAACAACAGATTCGTGTATGTTTATTAAAATTAACGATCTAAATACTGAACCAAACCGTGTTATTCTAAAATCTGGCGATAATATAAAACTAAAGGTTACGTACACTAAACATTAATAATTTATGTGTGGAATAGTTGGATATATTGGTGACAAACAAGCCTATCCTATATTAATAAATGGCTTAAAGCGACTCGAATATCGAGGGTATGATTCTGCAGGTATTTCAATTCTAAATAAAACAACCCTTAAGGTTTTCAAGAAAAAAGGCAAGGTATCTGATCTTGATGATTATGCCTCAAAACAAGACACTAAGGGGACAATAGGAATTGGACATACCAGATGGGCTACACATGGCGAACCAAATGATATTAATGCACATCCTCATATTTCAATGAATGGGCATTTTATCCTTATCCATAACGGAATAATTGAAAACTATAGCCGCCTAAAAGAAAAGCTAACTGACAGAGGATATAAATTTGTTTCAGAAACAGATACAGAGGTATTAGCAAATCTTATTGAATATATTTATTTAAAGGGAAAAGTAACTGCCGAGATTGCTGTTCGTTTAGCTCTTTCAAAAGTTGTTGGAGCTTATGGATTAGCGATTATCTGTAAAGGAGAACCCGATAAACTAATAGCAGCACGTAAAGGTAGTCCATTGGTAATTGGTGTTGGCGAAGGTGAATATTATATAGCATCTGATGCTACTCCGATTGTTGAACATACAAAAAGTGTTATCTATTTGAATGATGATGACGTTGCTATCCTAAGTCGTGATGGATTAAATCTGAAAACAATTAAAAATGACAGTTTAACACCTAAAATTCAAAAGGTAGATTTAGATATTGGTGAAATTGAAAAAAATGGCTTTGATCATTTTATGATGAAAGAAATATTTGAGCAGCCAAGATCAATTTTTGATACCTTCAGAGGAAGAGTTTCTCTTGAAAAAATGGAAATTCATTTAGGAGGTTTATATAGTGTACTTCCAAAGCTTGTTGAGGCAAAAAGAATCATAATTATAGGTTGCGGAACATCATGGCATGCTGGGTTGGTGGGTGAATATTTAATTGAGGAACTAGCTAGAATACCGGTAGAGGTGGAATATGCTTCGGAGTTTCGATACAGAAACCCTATCATTTATCCAGACGACATAATAATTGCGATAAGTCAGAGCGGAGAAACAGCAGATACATTAGCTGCCATAAAACTGGCTAAGCAAGCTGGAGCAACTGTTTTGGGTATTTGCAATGTCGTTGGGTCAAGTATTCCTCGCGAAACGCATGCTGGAGTTTATACACATGCTGGACCAGAGATTGGAGTAGCATCAACAAAAGCGTTTACAGCCCAAGTTACAGTACTTGCGATGATGGCTATTGCCTTAGGACACGAAAGAAAAGTGTTGGATAAAAAAGACTACGAGGAATTAATACAAGAACTTTATGCTATACCTGATAAAATCGAAAAAATTTTAAAAAGCAATAATAGTTTCTTAAAGGTTAGTAAGAAATATAAAGACGCTACTAATTTTCTTTATTTAGGGAGAGGGTCGCTATTCCCCGTTGCTCTCGAAGGAGCATTAAAACTTAAGGAGATCTCTTATATTCATGCAGAGGGTTATCCTGCAGCCGAGATGAAACATGGACCCATTGCTTTAATAGATGAAAAGATGCCTGTGGTGGTTATTGCAACCAAAGATAAATCGTACGAGAAAATTGTTTCGAATATTCAGGAAGTTAAAGCGCGAAAAGGAATTGTTATTGCAATTGTAAGTGAAGGCGATACAATAATTAAAAAATTAGCTGATCACGTACTCGAAATACCCGAAACGAGAGATGAGCTTGCAGCATTACTTGCAGTAATTCCTTTACAAATACTATCTTATCATATTGCTGTATTACGAAATTGCAACGTTGATCAACCACGAAATCTTGCGAAATCAGTAACAGTTGAATAAAAACTATTTATTTATATTAAAAAAGCAGCGTTTCCGCTGCTTTTTTTTATCTCTGGTGATATTGTTTTTCGTAATATTTTTCATAATCACCACTCATAATATTCTTTGACCAATCCTCATTTTGCAAATACCAATCAACCGTTTTTTCTAATCCTTCGGCAAATTGCAATGAAGGTCTCCATCCCAATTCTCTTTGAATTTTCGATGAATCGATGGCATATCGCAAATCATGACCAGCACGATCTTTTACAAAAGTTATTAGCTGAGCTGATTCACCCTTTGCACGACCCAGTTTTTTATCCATTATTTCGCAAAGAGTGTAAATAAGATCAATATTTTTCCACTCATTATTACCACCAATATTATAGGTATCACCAACTTTTCCCTTATGAAAAATAAGGTCAATAGCATTAGCGTGATCAATTACATATAACCAATCGCGTATATTTTCGCCTTTACCATAAATTGGAATCGGTTTCTTATTTTTTATATTATTTATTGAAAGCGGAATAAGTTTTTCGGGAAATTGATTTGGTCCATAGTTATTTGAACAATTTGAAATTACAACAGGCAATTTATAGGTATGATGATAAGCTCTTACTAAATGGTCGGAGCTTGCCTTTGATGCCGAGTATGGGCTTCGTGGATCATACGCTGTTTCTTCGATAAACAAACCTTCATCACCAAGCGAGCCATAAACCTCATCAGTAGAAATATGGTAGAATCTTTTATTTTGCAAATCCTGTCCCCAAGTTTTTCTTGCAGCGTTTAACAGATTTACGGTACCAACAATATTAGTCATAATAAAGAGGTTTGGATCAGAGATCGATCTGTCGACATGGGATTCGGCAGCAAGATGAACTACTCCATCGAAATTGTACTTTGCAAATAACTGATTTACAAATTTTTCATCGGTTATATCACCACGTTCAAAAATATAGTTTTGTGCTTTTTCAATATCTTTTAAATTCTCAAGGTTTCCAGCATAGGTAAGTGCATCAAGATTAACAATCTGATAATCCGGATATTTATTTACAAACAAACGCACCACATGCGAACCAATAAAACCAGCTCCTCCTGTAATTAAAATTTTCATATTGGGTATTTAATTAAATTAATAAAATCTACACTTATCTAAAAATTATTAAAAATCCATTTTCCGATTAATATAATCCTCATAATTTTTTACCAATGGAACATATTTCTGTTCGACAATTGGTGAAGAAATCATATAATCAGCTGTCGATCTATTACATGCTGTTGGGACATTGTATAAAACGGCTATTCTGAGTAGGGCTTTAACATCAACATCATGTGGCTGAGGCTGCATCGGATCCCAAAGAAAAATAAGCATGTCGATTTTGCCTTCTGCAATTAATGCCCCCAATTGCTGATCTCCACCTAATGGTCCAGATTTAAGCTTTGTTAAATGGAAATCTTTTAATTGTTCAGCAGGTAAATTCTGCTCCATAACCTCCTGCACGAGCTTACCTGTTGTACCTGTACAAATTAACTTGTGCCTATTAAGTTTATCGAAGTTGTTTTTAACCCATTCAGCCAAATCCTTTTTGCGATTATCATGTGCAACAAGTCCTATATTCTTTATATCTTCCATTCTCACATCAATTATTTAAGATCCCTACAGTTTTTTTCCCATTCCCATGCCGATTTTAATGTATCCTCGAGGCTAACCTCTGCTTTCCATCCTAATTCCTCGTTTGCAAATCGTGTGTCAGCATAAACTGTTTCGGTATCACCCTCTCTGCGGCCCACAATTTTATATTTCAAATCCTGACCTGTAGATTTTTTGAACGCATTCACAACCTCCAACACTGAAGAACCTTTGCCAGTACCCAGGTTAAAGATTTCAAAATTATTCTTGGTTTTTTCTGCCAGCATTCTTTTTACCGAAACAACATGGGCTTTTGCTAAATCAACCACATTTATATAATCACGAATAGCTGTGCCATCGGGTGTTTTATAATCGTTACCAAATACTCTTAATTCATCGCGAACACCTGCGGCTGTTTGAGTAATAAATGGAACCAGATTATTAGGTACGCCAAGAGGTAATTCACCAATCAATGCAGAAGGATGCGCTCCAATGGGATTAAAATACCTGAGAGCAATAGCTTTTAATGATTCATGTGCTTTAATGGTGTCTGAAATAATTTCTTCAGCGATCTGCTTTGTATTTCCATAAGGAGATGTAGCTAATTTAATTGGTGCTTTCTCGGTTACAGGTAATTCATCGGGTTCGCCATATACAGTGCATGATGATGAAAAAACCAGATTATGAACCTTAAAATCAACCATACCTTGTAACAGGTTCATTAATGAAATTAAATTATTCTGATAATACATCAACGGCTTCTCAACCGACTCACCCACAGCCTTATAGGCTGCAAAATGAATTACTGCTCCTACCTTTCGATATATTTTAAAAAAATTATGTACTCTTTCCTTATCACACAAATCAAATTGTTCGAAATACGGCCTGCGACCGGTTATTTTTGCAATACCATCGAGCACTGATTTGTCTGAATTGGAAAGGTTATCGATAATTACTACATCAAAGCCTTCGTTCATTAATTCAACAACTGTATGCGAACCAATATAACCTGTACCACCTGTTACTAAAACTAATTTATGCATCAATTTAAATTTAGAATTGTAAAAATAATCATATTAATCGTAATTATTTGTTAAAGAATTTTAAAACACGCAATCAAAATTGCTGAATGAAGCAATTTTAGAGAAAAAAAAATCTATATATTTGTTTCAGCGAATAAATGGATATTAAAGATTACATAAAAGATTTTCTTCTACTTAACGATGGGATTGTTATTCCGGGTTTTGGAGGATTTGTATCTGAATATGAATCATCAGTTTTCGATATTAGCGAAAATAAATTTTTACCACCCACAAAAAAATTGTTTTTTAAACCTGAATTCTCTTTTGATGACACTAAACTAGCTGAGTTTATTTCCGAAAAAGAGGGAATAGATCAGGAATCAGCGAAAAAGAAAATCAGCGAATTTGTATTACAAATAAAAAGTGATCTTAAAAAAAATCCTATAATAATTAAAGATATTGGTGTATTATCTCAATCAGAAAAAGGAATTATTGTTTTTGAACAAGACAGAAATGTCAACATGTTAACTGAATCCTTTGGGCTTATATCGTTTAAAACTAAGCCATTATCAGAAAAGAAAGAACCTAAACAAGAAATCAAAATAAGAAAAGAAAAAAAATCACTTAAAAAGCTTTTGCTAATAACATCGAGCATCGTTGTGGTATTCGCGCTACTTTTTCTGACATGGAATTTTACACAAGGATTTACTGAGTTCAACTTTATTTCAAGCATGTTTAGTACTAATGATGAAACAATTGACTTACAAGAAGCTACAACAAAGTCGGTTGAATATCTCGATAGTATTGCCCAGGCCGATAGTATTAAAGCTAACATTAACAAAACAATTGATGTTACTACAGGGAAAAAAGAAGCTTTATTTTATACGGATCAGGAAAAGGATTCAGAAGCTAAACAACCTGAATTTTCGAAATTTTATATTATTGCCGGTAGTTTTCAAAGCTTAAATAAAGCCGAAATCTTTTGTAAAGAGCTTAATAAGAAAGGATTTGCTACAGAAATTATCCATTCAGAAAATAATCTTTACAGAATTTCTATTGCATCGTACTCTTCTGAAGGAGTTGCATTAAAAGAATTATATGATTTAAGAGCTAATTCCGAAATTAAGCAAGTTTGGATTTTAAAATCCAATTAATTTATCCACCAAATCTTCGCCATTTTTTACATCAATCCATAGCGTTTGAATGCCCATTGTTTTGGCTGTTCGGATATTTGCTTCTGAGTCGTCAATAAATAATGTCTCTTTCGGATTTAAATGGCTTTGCTTAAGTACAAACTGATAAATATCGACTTCGGGTTTTCGCATTCCAACCTCAAAGGAGTAATACGCTTTTTCAAAAATATCATTTAGCTGACAACCATAAACTGAGACAAAATCTGTATTATAATTATCGTAATGAATTTTATTTGTATTACTTAAGAGGAATGTACGGTATTTATTTTTTAACGATTGAATTAGTTCTATTCTTTTGGCCGGAAAATCGAGAAGCATTGAACTCCATGCAGTATCAAGTTCTTGATCTGAAACTGTTTTGGGTAGCTGTTTTTGTATTTCAAAGCGGAACTGACTGGGGCTTATTAGTCCCTTTTCGAGTAAATCAAAAATATCGGTTTGGTTAAGCAGCGAATAACTTTTTTCAAAATCCTCAAAACCAAGCTTTCTCATTTCTGATGCTGTTTTCTGAGTATCAAGATTTATGATTACACCACCCAAATCGAAAATAATATTTTTTATATGATCTTTATTCATTGATTTTTCTGAAATTGAACAGCAAAAATAGAAAACATTTACAGAATAGCTGATCTTTTTATAATTTTACATTAGTATCAGAACAAATTATTTGGACTGAAGTCGAATTAGCAGTTATATTTATAACCCCAGCCTTAAGGCTGGGGTTAATAAAACTAAAAGTTAGTGGGCTTTAGCCCATTATATTTTCTTGATTATAATGGATAATTTTATCAAAAATCATTTTAATGAGAATAAACAATAAGAATTATCAAACCATATGGGTAAAAGATAAGGATCCCAAAACGATTCAGATTATAGATCAGCGCTTCCTGCCCTTTGAATTTAAGACTGCTGATTTAAAAACACACAAAGATGTTTTTATTGCGATAAAAGATATGTGGCTTCGTGGGGCTCCTCTTATTGGTGTTGCCGGAGCATATGGAATGTATCTTGGATTGTTAGAAATTAATTCAGAAAAAAACGTACAAAAAGAAATCAGCAAAATTGCATCGTATTTAAAGTCAGCCCGTCCTACAGCAGTAAATCTTCAGTTTGCTGTTGATCTGGTTACCGATCAAATAAAAAATAAAAAATCACTTGAAGAAAAAGTAAAAACTGCTTTCAATACCGCGAATAAACTGAGGAATAAAGAAATAGAAAATTGCCAAAAGATAGGTGAATACGGATTCCCAATAATAGAAAAACTAAGCAAAGCAAAAAAGGGTGAAACAGTTAACATTTTAACCCATTGCAATGCCGGCTGGCTGGCTTGTATCGATTATGGAACAGCAACCGCACCGATTTATCTGGCACACCAAACAGGAATTAAATTACATGTTTGGGTTGATGAAACAAGACCTCGTAATCAGGGATCACGACTTACTGCTTTTGAGCTAGGTCAGGAAGGAATCCCTCATACTGTTATTGCTGATAATACCGGTGGATTGCTTATGCAAAAAGGAATGGTTGACATGGTTATTGTTGGCAGCGACAGAACATCAGCAAATGGAGATGTAGCAAATAAAATTGGAACCTATCTTAAAGCTCTTGCTGCACATGATAATAATATTCCGTTTTATGTGGCACTTCCTTTGTCAACCATAGATTGGAATATTGAAAATGGTGTCACACAAATTCCAATTGAGAAAAGAGATGAAAACGAAGTTAAGTATGTTGAAGGTTGGGATGGAAAAAAAATAAGTCAGGTGTTAGTAATGCCCGAAAATAGTTCTGCCCTGAATTATGGATTTGATATTACTCCTGCTAAATATGTTACAGCTCTAATTACTGAAAAAGGAGTATGCAAAGCAACTAAAAAAGAACTGGCAAAATTGAAGAAATAATGCGTAACGAAGGATATATTAAGTTTGATCTGCAATGGGACAAAAAATCGGTTGATTTTCCAGAAAACAAGCTTTCTGAGTTAAACATCTTTAGAACCCAACTTTTTGATCTTGGACTTATTGGTATGTACCCTGATGGAATAGGTTTTGGGAATATTAGTACCCGAATTGGAAATACAGATCAATTCATTATTTCAGGATCAGCCACAGGTCAATTAAGAACGCTTACTAAAGAACACTATTCTCTTATTACAGGATTTGATATTGAAAAAAATACCATCATTTGCGAAGGGCAAATTGCAGCATCATCAGAATCGATGAGCCATGCTGCTCTCTATAAATCGAACCACAACATACATGCGGTTGTACATGTTCATCATAAAAAATTATGGAGCAACTATTTGAATACCCTGCCCACAACATCCAAAAATGCTGAATATGGAACACCTGAAATGGCCAATGAAATTAAAAAACTGGCACATGTATATGAGGGAATTATCATTATGGGTGGACATGAAGAAGGAAT
>JAIFLC010000081.1 GCA_020049295.1 Bacteroidota bacterium | reverse complement strand
TAAAGTATTAATTTTTTTTAAATAAACCTTAATTTTCAAACATTCAAAACAATTTGCTTTAGTCTTTATGTAAATGTAATTATCGGGATCCACATTTTATCTATAACAATACCGTTATTTGATTAAAATTATCCAAACGAATAATGGGTTGAAAATTGTAAAACGAAATCCTTACACCACAACAACTTTTTTCTTTCTGCGCCGAGGTTTAATCTTCTTGAGCTTTTGTATGTGTTCCTTTTTTATTCTGGGTATGTTCGCTTTCTTCTCTTCTTTACGTAAAAGCCTTTCGATATTTTTTTGATGTGTAAAAAGCATTAGAACAGCCATTATTAAAGAGAAAATAATAAGAGTAGGAGTAGTCTCTTTAAATACAAGGATGATAAGAAAAGGAAACGAAAAGCCCGAAATCATTGAGCTTAAAGAAACATATCGGGTTATAATAAGTGTTATTAGAAATATGCCCGCCATAATTAAAGTAGGATAAAAGCTAATCGCCCAAATTACACCAAACAGTGTTGCAACACCTTTGCCACCTCTAAAACCAACATAAATAGGAAAAATATGTCCAAGCATGGCCGCAATACCAAGTAAAAGCTGAATATTTGTATATGATCCGCTATGTGGAATATAATAACTTGTAAAATGAATAAGGTTTACAGCACCAAAACCTTTTAATATATCTACAATAAAAACGATTATTCCGGCTTTGGTTCCCAACACCCTAAAGGTATTTGTTGCCCCTGCATTTCCGCTTCCATGCTCGCGGATATCTATTCCGTAATAGTATCTTCCAATCCAAACCGAGGTAGGAATAGAACCAATCAGGTAAGCAACAATAATCAGGATTATATTAAGGACAATAAACATAAAACCTTTCAAATTAACTTGGGGAGCAAATTAACAAATATTTTTTATTACATCAAAATATATAGTTATCTGAATCTGTTCAGATGAGCGTAAATAACTGTTATATGGATTTTTATAATTATTATTTAATCAGAAAGAAAACAGAGTTTAGTTTTTAACCTAAACTCTGAAAAATATATCTACAAATTATCCTATCTATTTACCTGGACATTGTTTTTTTATGCTGTCTTTAATATTCTTTGTACCATATGATTTATCAAATGCTTTGCTGAATTCATCGGCTAGTTTCTTGGCCATTTTTTGATAATCATCCTTATTGCTCCATGTATTTGATGGAAACAACATTTCAGATGGTACACCTGGACAAGATTTTGGTACATTCAAGTGGAAAAGCTCATCAGTTGTATATTCAACTTTTTCGAGATCACCGTTTAATGCCGCATTTACCATAGCTCTGGTAAGTTTAATATCAATACGTTTTCCAACCCCATAAGCACCACCGCTCCATCCTGTATTTACAAGATAAACTTTCGAATAGAATTGTTTCATCTTTTCACCCAACATATCAGCATAAATATCAGGGTTACATGGCATAAATGGCTGACCAAAGAAACGTGAGAAGGTGGATTGTGGCTCAGTAATTCCAGTTTCAGTTCCTGCTAATTTACTTGTATATCCCATTAAAAACCAAAGCATAGCCTGATCAGGATTAAGTTTTGAAATAGGAGGTAAAACTCCATATGCATCGGCTGTTAGAAATAGAATGGTAGTTGGATGACCTGAAACAGAAGAAACCTTAATATTTTTTAAGAATGATAGGGGATATGAAGCTCGCGAATTTTCAGTAATACGATTGTCATTATAATCAAATTTTCCATTAGGATAAATCATAGCATTTTCAATTATTGCACCATGATTTAATGGATCATCAGTATGCATAACAGCATCATAGATTTCAGGTTCTTTTTCTGGATTAATATTAATCATTTTGGCATAACATCCATTTTCGAAATTAGCTATACCATCATTGCTCCAGCCATGTTCATCATCTCCAAGTAAGGCTCTGTTTGGATCAGCTGACAAGGTAGTTTTGCCGGTTCCCGATAAACCTAATAATAATGCTGATGTACCTTTTTTATCTTCATTTGCTGAACAGTGCAAAGGTAAAACGCCTTCCAAGGGCAGATAATAGTTCATTACTGTAAAAAGGAGTTTTTTTACACTTCCTAAATATGCCGAACCAATAACAACTCCAAGTCCTCTGTCAAGATCCATTGCTAAGGCAAGATCAGAGGTTTTTCCATTGGATAACTTTCTTAATCGCCCATCATATTTTTTTGAATCTAATTTATTATATGGAACCTGAACCAATTGAAATCCTCTGGTATAGAATATGCTTTTTTCAATGTCTTTTGGAACTGGACGAAACATATTGTCGGTAAATAATGCTGTTAAGGCATGACATGTAACTGTTTTTACAGGTAATGCATATTTTGAGTCTGCTCCAATAACTCTATCTGTTGTATATAATTTTTCTTTTTGAGATAGCATTTGAATGGCATCATTAAACAACATATCAAATGTTTCACTATCAACAGGCAAGTTGTTGGGCGATGTCCAGTCGATATTTTTTTCACTTTCGGCTCTTTTAACAATGTATGTATCTTTTGGACTACGACCTGTAGATTCTGGAGGAGTCCAAGTTGCAATTGCTCCATTTTTCGAAGCAACAGCTTCTTTGTTCTCAAGAACATGCTTTATGATGTCTTTGCGTGATAGATTTTGAAGAGATTTCTTATGATTAGTAATAAGTTTCTTCAGATCATTTTTCAAGGTTATTTCAGAAGTTTTTTCCATGATTTAATTATGCATTGTTGTTTTTTTACAAGTAAACATCAAAGGTAAAAAAATAATTATATTCCAAATACTCTTTAAACGTATTTTACCCTTAAAAAAATAAAGAAGCCATCGGTTATTACCGATGGCTTCTGAAATTTAAAAGGAATACTTAATTATTTTCCAGCTTTTATAGAAGCTTGAGAAGATGCTAAACGAGCAATAGGAACGCGGAAAGGAGAACAAGAAACGTAGTTCATTCCTACTTTAAAGCAGAATTCAACTGAACTTGGTTCACCACCATGTTCACCGCAAATACCAACTTTTAATTTTGGATTTTTTGCTCTTCCTCGTTGAGTACCCATTTCTACTAACTGGCCAACACCTGTTTGATCTAGAATTTGGAATGGATCACTCTTTAAAATGCCTTGTTTTAAATAAACAGGTAAAAATTTACCGGCATCGTCGCGTGAATAACCAAAAGTCATTTGTGTTAAGTCGTTTGTGCCAAATGAAAAGAATTCTGCTCTGTCAGCAATATCTCCTGCAGTTAAAGCAGCTCTAGGAATTTCGATCATAGTTCCAACAAGGTAATCGATTTTTGTTCCTTTTTCAGCAAAAACTTTTTCAGCTGTTTTGCGGATAAGCTCTTCCTGCAATGTAAATTCTTTTGCTGTTCCTATTAATGGAATCATAATTTCAGGACGAGCATCAACACCTTTTTTCTTCAAATTCACAGCAGCTTCGATAATTGCACGAGCTTGCATTTCGGTAATTTCAGGATAAGTAATCCCTAAGCGACAACCTCTATGACCAAGCATTGGGTTAAATTCGTGTAATGATTCTACTTTACGTTTAATCTCTTCAACTGAAATACCCATTTCTTTAGCCATTTCTTTCTGATTTGCTTCTTCGTGAGGAACAAATTCATGTAATGGAGGATCGAGTAAACGAATTGTTACACCATAACCAGCCATTGCTTCAAGAATTCCTTCAAAGTCGGCTCTTTGGTAAGGTAATAGTTTCTCTAAAGCTTTGCGTCTATCTTTTTCAGTTTCGGCAAGAATCATTTCGCGCATTGCTTTGATTCTCTCACCTTCGAAGAACATATGCTCAGTACGGCAAAGACCAATTCCATGAGCACCAAATTCTCTTGCCACTTTTGCATCATGAGGAGTATCGGCATTTGTACGAACATCCATTACTCTGTATTTATCAGCTAATTTCATGATATCGCCAAAATCGCCACTCATATCTGGATCCTGAGTTTCAATTTTGCCTTGATAAACTTCACCAGTTGATCCGTTTAATGAAATCCAATCACCTTCTTTAAATTCAACGCCATCGATATTCATAATGCGGGTTTTGTAATTAATATTTACAGCACCAGCACCCGAAACACAGCATTTACCCATACCACGAGCTACAACAGCAGCGTGAGATGTCATACCACCGCGAGCAGTTAGAATACCACGGGCAATATTCATACCTTCTAAATCTTCTGGAGAAGTTTCGGTACGAACTAATATTGAAGCAGGAAATTTTTTTGCTTCGTCAGCAAAGAATACGATTTGTCCGGTTGCGGCACCTGGAGAAGCAGGTAATCCTTTTGCTAATACTTTAGCATTTTTCATTCCAGCTTTAGAGAAAACTGGGTGTAATAACTCATCTAATTTATTAGGCTCTTGACGAAGAATTGCTGTTTTCTCATCAATGATACCTTGTTTTAACATATCCATTGCTATTTTAACCATAGCAGCAGCAGTACGTTTACCATTACGTGTTTGCAACATCCATAATTTACCATCCTGAATAGTAAATTCAAGATCCTGCATATCTTTATAATGATCTTCAAGTTTTTGTTGAACATCATTTAGTTCCTTAAAAATTGAAGGCATTTTTTCTTCTAACGATGGATATGTTTTTGCACGAACATCTTCAGTTACTCCAGCTAGTTTAGCCCAACGTAATGAACCTTCTTTTGATATTTCTTGTGGAGTACGAACACCAGCAACAACATCTTCGCCTTGAGCATCAATTAAATACTCACCATTGAAAATATCTTCGCCAGTACTGGCATTTCTTGTAAAAGCAACTCCGGTTCCTGAATTTTCACCCATATTACCGAATACCATTGCCTGAACGTTAACAGCAGTTCCCCATTCTTCTGGAATTTGGTTAAGTGCTCTGTAGTATACTGCTCTTGGATTTTGCCAGCTATCGAATACTGCCATTACTGAACCCCAAAGTTGTTCCCATGGATTGGTTGGAAAATCATGACCTGTTTGTTTTTTTACTGCAGCTTTAAATTTAGTTACCAGTTCTTTCAAATCTTCAACTGTAAAATCAGTATCTAATTTAATGCCTTTAGCATGTTTCATTTCTTCCATAATCTCCTCGAAAGGATCAATTTCTTCTTTCGATTGAGGTTTCATACCTAATACAACATCACCAAACATTTGAACAAAACGGCGATACGAATCCCAAGCAAAACGGGCATTACCAGTTCTTTTTGTTAATCCTTCAACAGCAGCATCATTCATACCTAAGTTAAGAACTGTATCCATCATTCCTGGCATTGAAGCACGTGCACCTGAACGAACCGACATTAATAATGGATTCTCATTGCTTCCAAATTGAGTACCCATAATTTTTTCTACATACTTAACCGCGGCTTCAACTTCTGTTTTTAGAAGCTCAACAACTTTATCTTTACCTAATTTATTATATTCGGCACATACATCGGTAGTGATAGTAAAACCTGGAGGAACTGGAACTCCGATCAGATTCATCTCGGCAAGGTTGGCACCTTTACCACCAAGCAGGTTTTTCATTCCTGCATTACCTTCGGCTTTTTTATCACCAAATGTGTAAACTCGTTTTACGTTTGACATTTTATTGAATTTTAAATTTATAATTAATTGAAAATGATTCTATTACTAAAAAATATTTTGCAGGTTACAAATATATTTAAAAATTAACAAATTCAATGCTTACAGTGCAATTATTTTAACTCTAAACATAGAATTTATGGAATTGTTTGTTTTATGTATATATCATTATATCAATAAGATATAAAAAGTGATGTAAGTATAAAACTGATTGTAAATACCATTGCAAAGGTTTGCAATAATTTTTTTATGCTCTGGGATGAAATCTTATGATAGCATCACGTAAATATTCACGATCGAGATGAGTATATATTTCGGTAGTGATAATCGATTCGTGACCTAACATTTCCTGTACTGCCCGCAAATCGGCTCCACCATCTATAAGATGTGTTGCAAATGAATGACGAAATGTATGTGGACTTATTATTTTCTTTATTTGAGCTTTCTCTACCAACCGCTTAATAATAGTAAAAATCATTACGCGAGTTAGTTGTTTTCCGCGTCGATTAAGAAAAACAATATTCTGGCTCGCCTTATCAATATTTGGAAGTAATTTACGATATGTAAAATAGAGTTCAATTTCTTTGATCGCTTTACTACCAATTGGTACAAGCCTTTCTTTACTTCCTTTACCAATTACTTTTATAAATCCATCATTAAAATACAGATTTGTTAGTTTTAAGTTTACCAGCTCCGAAACACGTAACCCACAACTATAAAGTGTTTCAATTATTGCTTTATTTCGTTGTCCTTCAGGTGAGCTAAGATCAATTGCTGCAATAATTTGATCTATTTCAATAATAGATAACACCTCTGGAAGTTTTCTTCCAATTTTAGGCGATTCGAGTAATCCTGTTGGATCTGTTTCTATTTGATTATCGAGTAAAAGAAACTTAAAAAACGACTTTAACCCAGAAATTATTCGCGACTGCGAACGAGCATGTAAACCGAGTTCATTTATCCATTCAATAAAATTCTTAAGATCATCAAGTTCTATTTTCTGAGGTGAGGTAGTCTGTTTTTTAATTTCAAGGTAAGCAACCAATTTGCGGATGTCAGATTCATATGCAGCAATAGAATTTGAAGAAAGCGACCTTTCTAGTTTTAAAAAGTTTCTGAATTGTATGATGGATTGTTCCCAGTCCATTATTAATAAACTAAACGTAAATAAAAATGAACTGCGAAAATCATAATTATCTGTGTCATCAGTTTGCAATTTCTAGAGAAATATCCTTAACCTGTTCCAAAGTTAATGATTATGATTAAATTTGTAGTGCAAAGATAATTATACTTACATGAAAATTCAGATAATAAACGGACCTAACTTAAATTTGATAGGAAAACGTGAACAAGATATTTATGGAAATATTTCTTTTGAGAGTTATCTTGGATTGCTTAAAGATCTGTTCAAAGGTATTAAAATTGAGTACTATCAATCAAATATTGAGGGAGAGATAATCAGCAAAATACATGAAACGGGATTTGATTTTGATGGGATAGTTATTAATGCTGGAGGTTACACTCATACTTCAGTAGCTATAGCTGATGCCATTGCTGCCGTAAAAGCTCCTGTTGTCGAAGTACATATTTCAAATGTATTTGCACGTGAAGATTTCAGAAAAAATTCTTTAATTGCCTCTAAATGTAAAGGAAGTATTTCCGGATTTGGATTAGATAGTTACAGATTGGCAATCGAAAGCCTCCGGGTAATTAAGAAGAAGTAGGGAAGCAGTAATTACCAACCGATAACCATTAACCAGGAACACATTTATGATAAAAAAAACAAAAATAGTAGCAACCATATCAGATAGAACATCTAGCCCTAAATTTATAAAAACACTATATGATGAGGGTATGGATGTTGTTCGCTTAAATACTGCACATCAAAATCCTGATCAAACGTTAAAAGTAATTAATGATGTTAGACAAGTTTCGGATAAGATTGCATTATTGATTGATACAAAGGGCCCTGAAGTAAGAACTGTTAAAACTGAAAAAACTATTCATGTTACTGTTGGGCAGAGAATAAAAATAAAGGGAGATACTGAGAAGGAATCGAATGAAGAATGTATTTATGTTTCATATAATGATTTTGTAAAGGATGTACCAGAAAAAAGCCTCATACTTATAGATGATGGATCTGTTGAGTTAAAGGTAATCAAGAAAGATCAGGATGTACTAATATGCGAAGCAACAAATGAAGGTGATATAAAAGGAAGAAAAAGTATCAATGTTCCTAATGTTACTTTTAATTTACCTTCCGTGAGTGAACGCGATAAAGAATTTATACAATTAGCTATTGAGCAGGATATTGATTTTATTGCTCACTCATTTGTAAGAAATAAGGAGGATATTATTGAAATACAGAATATTCTTGACAAAAACAAAAGTCAAATAAAAATTATTGCCAAAATAGAAAATCAGCAAGGTGTTGATAATATTGATGAAATATTAGATCATGCTTATGGTGTAATGGTTGCTCGTGGTGATCTTGCTGTTGAAATACCTTATGAAAAGATTCCTGGTATACAACGTATGCTTATTAATAAATGCATTGAGCGCCGCAAACCAGTTATCATTGCAACTCAAATGCTTCATTCAATGATTGATAATCCTAGACCTACAAGGGCCGAAGTTAATGATGTAGCAAGCGCTGTATACAGTAATACAGATGCCGTTATGCTTAGTGGTGAAACAGCTAGCGGAAGTTATCCGGTCGAAGCGGTTTCAACTATGGCTAAAATAGCTATGGAGGTTGAGCAATCAAAAGAGCCCTTTAATGATATTCCTTCAGTTGCATTAAATAATGCTACGACGGCTTATCTATTAAAATCAGCAGTTAAGGGAGCTATTCGATTAAATGCCAAAGCAATTATTGCAGATTCAATGTCTGGAAGAACATTAAGGGCACTTGCGGCATACCGAGGATCACGCCCGATTTTTGCTCAATGTTATTCACGAAGAACTATTCGCGAAATGGGTTTAACGTATGGTGTAATTCCAGATTATATGGAGCCAAAAGAAACCTCTCATGAATTCCTGTTGGAAGCATTAACTAGTTTAATAAATAAAAATATATTTAGTCAGGATGATTTAATCGTAGTTACTGCCGGTAATTTTGGCCGAAGCATGGGCGTTTCATATATTGAAATTGGTACTGTTGGAAAACTACTGGGTCATTTACAACTATAAAAACTGATAATGATTTTACGTTAATATCTTAATTAATCATAAAAAAGAGGCTTTTGAGACAGCTTCTTTTTTTTACTTTGTTCTTCTAACAAAAATAAAATCTCCACCTTCGTCACCAGTATCTTTTATTTCGCCATATAACGGAACAGTCGGGCTATTGTTAAGTACGGCAGCTTTAAAGCTACTAAATAATTCCTCAGCAGAAATAAACTCTTTTGTGTTTTCTTCGAGACGTTTATTTAGAAAAAGCATAAAAACACTTTTATCTGGTACTTCTTCAATAGAACCGCTGGTCATGGCTTTTCGGCTAGGCAACTCATAAGCATTCAGAATTGTTTTAGGGGCATCTGTATACGTAATACGACTTTTAAAAATACCTCCGCTAAAACAAGCATCTGCAATTAATAAGGTATGTTTTGTTTTTACTGCTCTAAGGTAATCGCGAATCGTACTATTTCTAATCCAATTGGCTGTATTGGTTTGCTTTGCATCAGATGGTAACCAGTACCCGATTTCATCTTCTCTATCCCAATAACCATGTCCGGCATAAAAAATTAACAGATTATCTTTCTCATCAATTATTCTATTTAACCGGTCAAACTCAGCGATAATATCTTCGTGAGTAGGATTTTTTAAAAACTTTACATTTTCTGGTTCGAAAGTATAGTTTTTAGTTAAGTTGGTGAGTAATTTCTCAGCATCTTGTATTGGCTTATCGAGTTCCATTATTTCAGGGTCGGGATAATCATTTACACCAATAATAAGAGCATAGTACTTCCCTTCTTTTGCCGCTTCCTTTAAAGATTTTGCCTTGGGTTTTTCAAATGATGCCTTACGCTGATCCTGTTTCTGTTCTGGTTTGAAATTTATCTGAAATGTTGTTTCAAAATTATTCTGGAAAATATCTGTAGCTCTGACAAAGATATTGTTCTCTCCTTCAGCTAAAAAAATATCTGACTTAAAAGAGCCATCTTCAACAAAGGGAATATCCATTCCGTTAATTGTAAATTCATAAATACCGTTCTCATCAATAATTTTACCTGAAACACTTATTTCTTCAGTCTTAGATATAATTGGCTTCCCTTTTTCAATTATTGGATTAGAAAATGTTATTGAGGGTGCTTTATTATCTTTAATTTTAGATGTTTCAGGACCAATATCAATTTTCATTACTTGTGAAATAAGCTCAGTTTTTGCTGCATTTTCAGTATTTGAAAGCGAAATATCCCTGAACTCAATGTTTCCTTTTTTATAGTCGAGACCATACGTAATTTCCAAAAATTCAAATCCAAATTCAACCAGTTTTAGTCTACTCGAAAATCCCTCGGGTACATTGAACTGAAAAACAGCAATTTCTGTTTGCTCGGGCATAAAGGTCAACGTTGGTACGGCATATTTTTGATCACCTGTAATTCTACCTAATTTACTTAAATGCGATTCAACCCAGTTTCCTTTAAAATCATATACACGTGCAAGTCGATTTATTGCTTTTAAATCGCGCTTTTTACCATTATTTTTTATTTTTAGCGCACAAATGATGGTCTGGTTTCTTTTAAAACAATCGATTAACTCAAAATCAAAGCTTTCTGCATAATCGGTTAGGTTTTTAATTTTTTCTGGAGTGGCTTCAAGTTTAAAAACAACATTTTCGCTTTTCAGGTTTTTATTGTCTTTAAGTACATCCCATATAATAATTTTATCTTTTCCTCCGTAAACATTTTTACCAATATCACCTGTTACCGAAGTAACATTGATATTGAAATTTGCACCACCATCTGTAGAACATAATAATTTTACTTCGAATTGCTGACCAGCTTTTTCGTGGGTAAGATCGTATATAATATTTAGTTTATTGGCAAGGCTTTTTATTTTTATGTTTTCAATTTGCTGAGCTTGTGATGGTATAGCAAAAAGAATAATAAAACTTATAAAAAGTAAAATCTTCTTTTTCATGATGGGTGGTATTTAAGTTAGGTAAAAATACAAAATATCAATTTATGAAAATGCGAAAACTTTAAAAAATTGTACAACATGTATACCAAAACAAATTATCACTTTAAAACGGGTATCTTTCAATAATCAGAATGAGAGAAACACCTAGTCCGGCGCCTGAAAGAACAAGGTTCCATTCGCGTTTGTTTGCATGTCCAAGATTAACTGTTAGAGCTGTTAGTGCAAGTATGATTACTACAATTATTAACTGACCGAGTTCAATTCCTAAATTAAATGCAAACAATGGTTTTATAAGATTCGATTCAGAACCCAATAAACTTTTTAGGTAATTCGAAAATCCTAAACCGTGAATTAATCCAAAAAACAAAGCCATAATATATTTAAATAGATGATGTCTGGGGTTTACATAATCCTTTTTCTGTAAAATATTGGCAGCAGCTGTAAAAAGAATAGTAATAGGTATTAAAAATTCAATAATATTAGTTGTTATTATTACAATATTAAGCATAGCAAGAACAAGGGTTGTACTATGGCCAATAGTAAATGCGGTTACCAGTATAAGAATATTCTTCCATTGATTAAGCGAGTATGCTGCACATAAGACAATAATAAACAGAATGTGGTCATATCCAATAAGATCGGTAATATGCGAAATTCCTAGCCTAAAATACATTAAGAAGATTGACATGGCATTTTATTATAATTAATTCAAAGAAATAAAAAAATCGTAATTTTAGCATATGATTCAGTGGATAAATATTATTTTATTTTTTTCGTGTTTTAGCTTTGGGTATAATCATCCGGTACATGTATCGGTTTCAAATATTGAATACTCAAAGGATCTTAATAAAATGAACATTTCCATAAAAATATTTGAGGATGACTTTAGATTACTATTCTTTCATTTAAATCAGGTGGAGGTAGACTTAAAAGTCGAATCGAATTATGATAAATACAAAGATCTCATAATTAGCTATTTTAAAAATCATTTCAAGCTTAAAGCAAACAATAAAGAAGATCTGGAAATAACTATTAAAAGATGGAAAATTAATGAAGATGCTATTTGGTTTTATATGGAAACTTCTCTTAAAAATGAAATTAAAACATTAAAAGTTTCTAATTCATTATTGCTTGATTTATATTTCGACCAGAAAAATTTAGTAATACTTAAAACTCTAGATAAAGAATTAGGTCTTCAGTTTGATTATAAAACAACCGAAAAAGTAATAATACTTAACAAATGATTTCTAAATACAAGATAGTTTTCTTTTTAGTTTTAAGTTTAATTATGATTTATCAGGCTTTTGCAACGCATAACAGGGCTGGGGAAATAACTTATAAGCAAATTTCAAACCTTACTTACGAAATTACGGTTACAACATATACCTATAAGCTAAGTGGTGTTTTTAGGTTATCGCTTGATGTAGAATGGGGCGATGGAACAATTTCGACTGTTGCCAGACGTGACTCAATTTCGTTGCCTGATAATTACATACGAAGCACATATGTGGCAAGACATACTTATCCAGGACCAGGAATATTTGAGATTTTGGTTCAGGACCCAAACCGTAATTATGGAGTAGTAAACATTCCTAATTCTGTAAATACTGTTTTTTCGATAAAAACATTGTTGTTTGTTAATCCTGATTTTGGATATAATAACACACCCGTATTACTAAATTATCCGATTGATAAAGCCGGTCAATACCGAGTTTTTAATCATAACCCCGGAGCTTATGATATTGATGGTGATAGTCTTTCTTATAAATTTACTGCTTGCACAGGTGAGGATGGAAACCCTATTGTGGGATACTCACTTCCGCCAGCAACTAATTCATTAACTATTGATCCAATAACTGGTAATTTAATTTGGGATACACCACCTTATGTCGGGAAATACAATATTGCGATAATGATTGAAGAATGGCGTAATAATATAAAAATAGGATACATTACCCGCGATATGCAGATTGATGTTTTTACAACCGAAAATCTACCTCCGGTAAATATAGATCCTTCAGATATTTGTATTCCAGTTGGCGATACGGCCTCGATTCTTCTCAGAAGTACCGATCCAAATAACGATTTAATAAGCCATACTGCTGTTGGTGGTCCTTTTTTGTTTTCTCAAAATCCTGCTACTCTTACAACTCTCTCATCAGTTAATGGTGAAATAGTTTCTGAATTCTCGTGGATTACTCATTGCAGCCATATTCGAAAATCACCACACGAAGTGTTATTAACTTCAAAGGATAATCATCCTGATATTAATCTTGTTGATAATGATCAGTTTACAGTCAAAGTTATTGGACCAGCGCCCACAGGATTAATGGTTGAACCAGGAAATGGTTTTGCACGTATTAGCTGGGATACATGCGAATGTAATGCTTCAAAATATTTGATTTATAGAAGAGATGTTCAATCGTATTATTCATTCGATAGCTGCAAAACAGGATTAACAGAAGAAGATGGTTATATATTTGTTGGTGAATCGACCGATACGGTATTTAGGGATGATGATTTTGGTGAAGGATTAGTTCAGGGTATAGAATATTGTTATCGTGTTGTATCCGAGTATGCCGATGGAGCACAGAGTTATCCTTCAGATGAGGAAGTTTGTATTTCTTTATCCCCTGGATTTCCAATAATAACCAATGTATCAGTAGATTTAACTGATAAAGTTAATGGTGAAATAATGGTAAAATGGGAAAAACCTGATCGTCTCGATACTGTTCCGGGCGCA
This sequence comes from Bacteroidota bacterium, assembly GCA_020049295.1. Classification (GTDB taxonomy): domain Bacteria; phylum Bacteroidota; class Bacteroidia; order Bacteroidales; family UBA12077; genus UBA12077. The sequence continues at coordinate 2,178 of JAIFLC010000081.1, read as the reverse complement.
ACAGGTCCATTTAAATACCTTATTTACAGATCAGAGGATTTATATGGAATGAAGTTTAATTTAATTGATTCAATTAATGATTTAAATGATACGATATTTCTGGATAATGGTTTAAATACAGCAGACTCGGCATATAGCTATTCTATTGCTCTTTTTAATGATGCTCCCGGAAACCGTTTCAGAATAGGAACACCACAAATGGCATCATCGGTTTTTCTTTCACTTACACCAGCTGATAATGCAGTACTAATTAAGATAAACAAAAACACGCCTTGGCTCGATAATCAATATATTATTTATAAATATAATAACACCACACTACAGTTTGATTCTATTGCTGCTACTGAAAATCGAAATTATAATGATATTAGTCTTACTAATGGTACAAATGTTTGTTACAAAGTTCAAAGTATTGGAAAATATAAAGATGGAAGCAATTTATTTGAAACTCGCAATTGGTCGAATGAGCGATGCGAAACACCAATGGATTACCAGCATCCTTGTCAGCCCGAACTAAATGTACGATCATCATGCGACAGTTTGTTTAATTTTCTTACCTGGAATAATCCTAATAATACTTGTGCTGATGATGTTATTGGCTATAAAGTATACTTTACAAAATTGTACAATACTGCTTTTGACTCTATAGCTCATATCGATGGAGCGGAAAATACTTTTTATCAGCATTTTCCTGAAGAATCTATGGGAGGTTGTTATGCGGTCTCGGCAGTTGATTCATTTGGTAACGAAAGTAATTTATCATACGTAAGTTGTGTTGATGAATGCAGTTATTATCTTTTACCCAATGTTTTCTCACCCAATAGTGATAACCTAAACGATTTGTTTGTTGCCGAAAATCCATTAGGATATGTTAAAAAAGTAGATATGAAAATATTTAACCGTTGGGGTGAGCTAGTTTTCCAAACCGAGAATCCGCTTATTGAATGGGATGGGAAAATAAAAGGAACGAATAGCATTGTAGCAACTGGCGTATATTATTACATTTGCGATGTTTGGGAACCCAGGGTTACAGGACTTGAAGTCAGGAATCTGGTTGGATTTATACATGTGTATACCGAAAAAACAGGTTTAATCTTTGAATAATTTGATGCGAATATTACTCTTTACAGCTTATTTGTTCATTTGTACTTTTAACCTCAATGCTCAACAACCGCAGGTTAGAGAGTTAAAACCATTTGTTAATCTTGAAAAAGGATTGTATAATGAATGCATTGATTCGCTAGATCAATTTATTAGTTATGAGAGTGGTAGTTATTATTTAATAGCCAGAATTAATGCTTATATTAAACTGGGAGAATATGATAAGGCTTTGGAAGATTGCAAAACTCTTGAGAAGACCAAAAACGGAAGTACAACATTACTAAAAGCAGAAATCTTCCTGTTGCAAAACGAAATTAAAAAAGCAGAACTAGCAATTCTCGATAACCTTAAATCTAGTTATAAAGTTTCGCTATTTCAATTACTAACAGATTCAAAGTATAGAAAGATTCAAGATTCGCAGTTTATAGACAGCATTCTGAAAACAAATGTTTACTCATCTACCGAAAAGCAGATATACAAAATTGAAAAGTATATCAACTCTGGTAATTTAAACGAGGCCATGTTTCTTGCAAATGAGGTTATTAGTAGAAATTCAAATATTGCTGATGCCTATTATTTGTTAAGCAAAATAAACCTGCATAATTCAGAATTAAAAAGTTCTAAGATGAATATCGACAAAGCGATATTCTTAAACTCATCAGATGTTAATTACTATTTGCAACGAATTGCGGTTAATAAAAAAATATCAGAATATTCCGAAGTGTTAAGCGATGTAAATAAGCTTTTGAGATTGAATCCATATAAACCAGGTTTCTTCCTTCTTAAGGCCGAAGCACTTTTGAATAATTCAGACTTTGATAATGCTATTAATCAAGCAGATTTCTATCTTGAATTATATCCACAAAATGCAGAAGCTCTATATGTTAAAGCTAGTTCTTATTTTCAAAAAGGAGAATACTTGGATGCTCTTAAATACATAAACGAATCACTTGAGAATGCAAAATCAATAAAACAATTTGAGTTGGGAGGCGATATTTATATGAAAACCTCAACTTTTTATTTTGCCGAAATGGATTATTCAATGGCACTTGATCTTGATGCCCGTCAGGGTGAACT
>JAIFLC010000164.1 GCA_020049295.1 Bacteroidota bacterium | reverse complement strand
CGAACATCATTTTTGTTCTGATTGATTTGGCTTTTCATATTAATTTATTGATATTTGAATTACAATTTAAAAATCAGTCAAATTCATGTCATTAAATTATGTTTATACCATTTCTGCAAGAGGCAAAAGAGCAAATCAACCCATAGAAAAGTATCTCAAAACCTTTTTTCCAAATATACCGCTTCATAAGATTGATAGTGTATTTGGATTTGTTGAACCATCATCATTATACAGTGGCAGACCTTTTACAGGACGCCAAATATCAGATAAAGATGTTGCTTTTTTAAGAAAAAACAATATTGGTGTTCGTATACCTTTTACCAATCATTTTGCCACTGAAAAAGAATATGTAAAGAATAAAAAAATACTTGAAAAATATCATCAAAAAGGCAATTCAATTATAACTACAAATGATGATTTAGCTAAATGGATAAAAAGAGACTATCCTTTATACCAGATTGAAGCAAGTTTGTTAAAAGAAGTAAAAAATTTGGAAGAAATAAATAAAGCTCTTGAATTATATGATACGGTTGTATTGCCCATGAATCTTAATAATAATCATGAACTTTTAAAAAGCATAGAGCAAAAAAACCGAATTACACTTTTTGGAAATGGTGGATGTGCCCTTACCTGCCCTAATCGAATTTGTTACGAGTATATTTCAAAGCGAAATAAAGTTTTAACAACGACTAATATTCTTTTCAGATATCTGTACTACTGGTACTTTTTTGTTTTGCGAAACAAGTGGTGTATGCACAAAATAAAGCCACGCAAGTTGCATGGCGTAAAAGATTTTGACATTGATATATTCGCTGAAATGGGATTTTCGCGATTCAAAATGCTCAGGGAACATGTTGGTAGAAAATCAGGATACTAGGGAAAATGTTGAATTTTAAATTATGAATTGTGAACTATGATTTTTAAGTTCAATCCTTTAACTTTTAACTATTTCTTATACATTTTTTCCCGTAACTGATGTATTCTTTCGTCGGTTATATAATCATCGTAATCCATTAGCTTATCAATAATCCCATTCGGAGTCAGTTCAATAATTCTGTTCGCTAAGGTTCTAATAAACTCGATATCATGTGCTGCCAATAAAATGTTTCCTTTAAATTGAATTAAAGTATTATTAAATGCCTGAATCGATTCGAGGTCGAGATGGTTTGCAGGAGTATCAAGAATTAAAACATTTGCATTTTTAAGCATCATACGAGCAATCATACAACGTTGTTTCTCACCACCTGAGAGAACTGAAGATTTTTTATAAATTTCTTCACCTGAAAATAGCATTTTACCTAAATATCCTCTTAAGAATAATTCGCTTGTATCGGTTGAAAACTGACCCAGCCAATCAACCAGCTTCATATCCGTTTCAAAAAATTTGGAGTTATCGAGTGGTAAGTATGCTGGAGTAATAGTTACACCCCATTCGTATGTTCCCGAATCGGCTTTATCTTTTCCATTAATAATCTCGAATAAGCTAGTCATTGCTCTTTGATCTCTCGAAAGGAAAACTATTTTCTCACCTTTTTGAACGGTAAAACTCAAATCCTTAAATAATACTTCGCCTTCGATACTTTTACTTAACCCTTTTACCTCAAGCATTTTATTACCTGGTTCACGATCAGGTTTTAAGATTATACCCGGATATTTTCTCGTGGATGGCTGAATCTCTTCAATATTGAGCTTTTCAATCATCTTTTTACGACTGGTTGTTTGTTTTGATTTTGCAACATTAGCACTAAACCTTGCAATAAATTCCAGCAACTCCTTTTTCTTTTCTTCGGCCTTCTTATTTTGTGTTTGTTGCTGTCTTAGTGCCAATTGACTCGATTCGTACCAGAAACTATAATTACCGGCAAAAAGCTGAACTTTTCCAAAATCAATATCAACTGTATGGGTACATACTGAATCCAAAAAGTGTCGGTCATGGGAAACGACCAGAACTGTATTTTCAAAATTCGAAAGATAATTTTCGAGCCACATAACTGTTTCGAGATCGAGATCGTTTGTAGGTTCATCGAGCAATAAGTTGTCTGGCTTACCAAATAATGCCTGGGCAAGCAAAACGCGAACCTTCTCTTTTCCACCAAGCTCCTTCATTAATTTATAATGATGAATTTCTTTAATTCCTAATCCGCTCAATAAACTAGCTGCATTACTTTCTGCATTCCAACCATCCATCTCAGCAAATTTGTGCTCCAACTCAGCTGCTCTCATTCCATCTGCATCGGTGAAATCAGTTTTTTCATAAAGGGCATCTTTTTCTTTCATTACTTTCGAAAGCTTCGAATGTCCCATAAGTACAGTTTGAATTACTGTAAACTCATCGAACTCAAAGTGATCTTGTTTAAGCATCGATAAACGTTCTCCGGGTCCCAAGGTAACAGAACCTCTTGTTGATTCTAATTCTTTTGAAATAAGTTTTAGAAAAGTAGTTTTCCCTGCTCCATTCGCTCCAATAATTCCATAGCAATTACCCTGTGTAAACTTTAAATTTACATCCTGAAACAACATTCGCTTGCCAAACTGTAATGCCAAATTTGAAACTGTAATCATTAAATAGTATATTTATATTTTAAAACCCAAATTTTAGGTTGGCAAAAGTAAGTATTATTTAATTACCTAAAAATGAATTACTAAAAAAATAAAATTGAAAATTGAATTTAAAAATATTCATCTATTTTGCTTAAGCCCAATAACTTTACAATATCAATAATAAGAAATCATATGAAACGTATTTTATTTGTCATTTCTTTCTTACTGTATTTTTCACCTTCCTTTTCGCAGATTATATCTCAGAAAACAGCTAATGAGTTTACTCTAAAAATGGAAACGGATAGCATTATCAGACATCTCACATTCTGGAAAGAACAAGACTCGATAATATATACAGGTTGCAAATATTCGTGTACAAAGCTTAAAGTTCTTATCAATCCATTAGACCTTGGCGATGAAATTCTGAATATTGAAATACTTTGGGCGCTAGCATCTGATAGTATCAAAATACAGCTTAACAGAGTTTTTATAGGCTACCCTGAGGAATATTCGGACATCTTCACAAATCATGTCATGGCTTTTATTGCTTCTGCAAACTGGCAAAATCATGTAAAGGAAAAAGGTAAAACTCTTGATTACGATCTAATTCATCAGGTAATGATGGATTATAATGTTTACAAACCTTTGCATGATTTTCTATTAACAAAAGCATATAGAATTTCAGGTTTTTTAACGGAAAAACATGGTTTTGCAACTATAGAAAACCTTAAAAAAGCTGGATTTACAGGTCAAGAAACAATTCCCTTACCCTTTATGGTTTGGATCAATTTAGAGAGTATAAAGGAATAACAATACATGTCTGTTTGCCCTAATTGAATTACAAAAAAATATTCTTCATTTTTGAATCGCTATGAATTAATTCTTTTGGCCAGATACTTGCCTGAACTTCGCCTATATGCAATTTCCTTAAGAGTAACATACTCAAACGTGATTGACCAATTCCTCCTCCAATAGATAATGGGAGTTCATCGTTCATTAATTTTGAATGAAATGAAAGTGATATTCGCCTCTCCTGCCCTGTATATTTAAGTTGATATTCCAATGCATGTTTGTCTACTCTAATTCCCATCGAAGATAGCTCAAATGCCTTTTGTAGTATTGGATTCCACACAATAATATCACCATTTAATCCTTTAAAGCTTTCTGTTGTTGGAGTTGACCAATCGTCATAATCGGGAGCACGCATATCGTGTGGAATTCCATCTTTTAGTTCGTGCCCGATACCGATAATAAAAACTGCACCATAGTCTCTTGCAACAATATTTTCGCGTTCTTTGGGTGTTAACTTCGGGTATCGGTATTGAAGTTCTTCAGAATGAATAAAAGTGATTTCTGAGGGTAAAAATGATTTCATATCTTTTGAATAACTGCAAACATATTCATCTGTTTTAATAATCGAACTATAAATCTGCTCAACTGTTTGTTTCAAAAATTCAATATTTCTTTGATTTTTATTTATATGTAACTCCCAGTCCCATTGATCAACATAAATTGAATGAATCGGGCTTATTATCTCATCCGGCCTTAGAGCACGCATATCAGTTATTATTCCTTGCCCTACAGGTATTTGCCACTCTGCAAGCTTTAATCTTTTCCATTTGGCAAGCGATTGTGCTATTTCCAGTTTTTGATCAGGAAATGATTTGGCCAAAAAGCTTACAGGCTTTTCAACTCCATTTAGGTCATCGTTTATTCCGATGCCAGAAATCAGGACTAATGGTGCTGATACTTCATGCAAGTATAAATTTCTTATTAACTCCATTTTAAAATGGTCTTTTAAAAGTCTGATCGATTTCTCAATTAAGAGACGTTCTGATAATTTTAAATTTTCTTTCATGTTGAATTTATTTTAGGGTTTAACATTTTGCATAAAAAAACCCTTCAGAGCATTTAGCAGAGAAGGGCTTCGGATAAGACACAAAGTTTATGGCCTGCTCTGCTGAGGAGGTGAATTATTATTGTTATTATTATTTCTTTTTATCATTTTAACCGAATTAAAACAAAAAAGCCTTCCGTTTTTTGCGAAAGGCTTTTCATTATGTATAATTATATTTTTACACGAATAGCCTTCCTGACAGTAAATTATTATTTACAGATTTAGTAGAAAAGTTATTATTTATACTATTTTTTCTCATTCCTGTTTTCTATTTTTCAAATATAGAAATAAAAAAAACAAAAGCAAATTTTAATGAAAAAGTGTCGCTCCATTCATTATTCATTATTCATATTTCAAAGAAACAGCAGGGTTAACTTTGGCTGATTTTAAAGTACGATAACTTATAGTAATTACTGCAATTACAATTGCAATAATAAAACCCAATAAGAAATCAAATGCACCAAGATTTATGCGATAATGATAGTTTTGCAGCCAATTTTTTGCAATATAATAAATTAATGGCCATGCAATTAACGTTGAAATACTAATAAGTATAACTATTTCTTTAGCAATAAGTTTAAATATTTTAGCCACTGAAGCTCCCATTGCTTTTCGTATCCCAATTTCTTTAGTTCTCTGCTCAACAGTAAACGATGTAAGTCCGAATAAACCCAGCGAAGCTATAAATATAGCAAGCATTGTAAAAATGATAGCTAACTTCGAATTACGTGCTTCCTCCTTATATAAATTATTAAATGATTCATCAAGAAAGAAATATTGCATTGGTTCGTTACCGGTAAAATCTTTCCAAACATTCTCAATTCCATTTATTGTTTTTTTTATTGAGTTAGCTGATATTTTTGCAGTTACAAATCCCCAATTAGTATTCTCTTGTTTAAAAATAAATATATATGGCGTTATTTCAGTTTGTAAGGATCTGAAATGAAAATCCTTTACAACCCCAATTACTGGAGAATATGCTATTGAATCTGGGTTATTATTATCACCTCGCAGAAATCGTGTTCCAAGTGCTGGCGAGAAATTATAATGATGAGCAGCTCTTTCGTTAATTACACAGGCATCTACATCTGTTGGGTAGTTTTTATCAAAGAATCTTCCCTCTGCTAATTCCATCCCAAATGTTTCGAGGTAATCATAATCTACCCAATTGGTTTCGAGTAATAAAGTTTCCTCTCTGCGACCTTCAACCAGATGGCCATTGTTATTATTGTTATGTGCAGGCAAAGCTGTAGATGCCGTAACTTTTAAAACTCCATTAACATTTAAAAGTTCTTCTTTAAATGATTTTATTCTGTTTCCAATAACTTCTGCTCGTCTAATAACAAGTAATTGTTCTTTCTCAAAACCAAGGTCTTTATTCTGCATATAATTTATTTGGCGGTACATTATCGTTGTTCCAATAATTAGAATAATTGAAATAGAAAATTGCAGGATAACCAATACACTTCTTAATTTTCCATTTTTCAGGTTGTCTTTAATACTACCTTTAAGAACCTGAATTGGTTTAAAAGCTGATAGATAAAAGGCAGGATAAGAACCAGCCAGCAATCCGACAAAAATGGTAATTAATAAAAGTGCAGGAATAGAATACCAATTTTTGAAATAATTCATGTTTAAATCAACCTGCAATAAACTATTGAAATAAGGCAAAAACAACTCAATAAATAAAATTGCAAGCAACAGAGCCAGAAAAGAAAGAATCATAGATTCTGTTAAAAATTGCTTAATTAATAATCCTTTTGAAGAACCACTTACTTTTTTAATACCAACCTCTTTTGCCCTTTTTGACGCCTGTGCAGTAGAAAGGTTCATAAAATTAATGGCTGCAATAATTATAATTAATATGGCTATGCTTGCAAAAATGTATAAATATTTTGGGTCGTTTGCAGGTTTTGTATCTTGTTGTATTTCGGGTTGCAAATGAATGTCAAGTAATGGTTGCAAAAATAGGGTGTATTTATTACCCTGTGAGAAAAAATCATCAAGTGAAATACCAATAAATTGTTGAATAAGTGGACCAATGTATTTCTTAATCATAGCTGGTATTTTAGAATTAACATCGTTATAATTAGTCCCTGGTTTTAATAATAAATATGTGTTAAAACTATTTGATAGCCATTGATTATCATTGGCTCTTGGATTTGATAAGAATGAACCAATTATATTCGCTTCAAAATGTGAATTGCCAGGAATATTCTGAAAAACACCAGTTACCTTATATAATGATGTATCGTTACCAATCCTGAGCATTTTATCTATGGGATCAACTTCTCCAAAAATCTTTTTTGCTGTCGATTCAGATAATGCTACCTTATAAGGTGCGTCAAGAATTGTTAATATATCTCCTTTAACTAAAGGAATACTAAAAATTCTAAAGAAGGAAGAATCTGCCTCAGCAAATTTATCTTCTGCAAAATTCTTATCTTCAAATTTTATTATTGTTTCGCCACCAATATTTAAACGAGTATAATCTTCAACCTCAGGAAATTCCTGTAACATTGTAGGCCCAATTGGAGTTGCTGTTGACGAAGCCTGTACTTCCTGCCCGCCAATTTTACCATCAAGAATGACTCTGTAAATTCGATCTGATTTTTCGTTAAAAGAATCATAGCTCAGTTCATAAAAAACATACATTGAAATTAACAAACTGCATGCAATACCTATTGAAAGTCCCAAAATATTTATCAGCACATAATTTTTTTGTCTGCTAAATGAACGAACACTGTGTTTTACTATTTCTTTTATCATATTAAATTAAATTTAGATCTGCAATTTTCAATTTGATTAAGTACATTTATTATGTGTTATTATTAAAAAATATAAGTTGCTTAATTACAGATTTTATACCAATAACTTCAATTATTTATAATACAGATCATTATGAACAAAAACCTATAAATTAAATGTATCGTTTTCGAACACCTTTTAACAAAAACGAACATCACTTATTTAGAATTATTTTTTTTACTCAATTGACAAAACATAAATAAATCAAAAAATAATAATTAAAAACTGCAATAAATTTTAAAAATCCTGTCAGAGTAATTATGAAGAACGAAAGTACAAATAACAAATTATCATCGTTTTTTGCAACTGAATACAGAAGTTTAATCAGATACGTTAAGAAATACATTAACGAAAGATATTACAATATAACAGCAGAAGATATTATACAGGATGTGGCAGTAAATATTTTTAATAAAGTAGATTTCGATTTGCAAATTGAAAATATTGCAGGATATTTCTACAGATCAATACGAAACAAAATTGCAGATATAAGAAAAAGAAAACAAAAGGAACTCCTTATAAATGATTTTTCGGATGGTCAAAATGAAAATTCGTTTTTGGAGGTTTTATTATCAAATGGAACAGATAATTCAAAAACAATTGATGACAATGGATTTTACAGAAAGTTCAATAATGCACTCAAAGAATTAAGCCCGAATCAGCAGGCTGTAATTTTGGCAACCGAAATAGATGAGTTAAGCTTTGATGAACTTTCTGAAGAATGGGGAATTCCAGTTGGAACGCTGCTTTCGTGGAAAAGCCGTGGAATGAAAAAACTAAAAGAAAAAATCAAGCTTGACGACTTTTATATAGATAATGAAACGTAAAACTAGTTTGAAATTGGAAATTTGAAATTAGAAAAGTGAAAAGTGAAAAGTGAAATTAGGAATTAAACTATTAAACAATTAAAATATGGAAACACAAACATTTTACAGAGAAAATCCCTGGAGAAAAGGATTCCGATACGTTGGTATTTTTATTCTGGGTGGATTAGGAGCCATTGCATTTGGTTTTTTATTCGGATATTTTGTTATGCTGCTCTGGAATTGGCTTATGCCAGCAATATTCGGATTAACAACAATTACATTCTGGCAGGCAGTTGGAATAATTATTTTAGCCCGACTTATTTTTGGAGCTTTTAAACATAATGACAAGCATTACCATGACTATCCGGGGAGAAAAATAAAAGACAAATGCAAAGACAAAGATTGGTGGAAAAATCATAAAAGCAACTGGAGGTATTTCGACGATTATTGGAACGAAGAAGGCGAAGAGGCATTCAACTCATTTATTGAACGCAAGAAGAATACAAATGCTACAACTGCAGAATAATTAAAACAAACTGATCATTTTGCTAATTATTAGAATTTCAAAAAAAAATGAAAAACAAAAAACAAAATCGGGTTTGTCCGGTAAATAATGCTAGTAGTCTTGATAACTTTGTCAGGAGGCTAATACAAAATCCGCAAAAAATGCTAAAGCCCTATATAAAAAAGGGTATGAACATTTTGGATGTAGGTTGTGGACCAGGTTTTTTTACTGTTGAAATTGCAAGATTGCTAAATGACAAAGGTATGGTAATTGCAGCGGATTTACAGGAAGGAATGCTAGATAAAGTAAGACAAAAGATTATAGGAACCGATCTGGAATCCAAAATTAAACTGCATAAATGCCAAAATGAAAGAATTGGAATAAGTGAAAAGGTAGATTTTATTCTGGCTTTTTATATGGTACACGAAGTTCCAAATCAAGATATCTTTTTAAAAGAATTGATTTCAGTTTTAAAACCTAATGGACAATTACTTATTGCAGAACCAAAATTCCATGTTTCAGAAAATGATTTCAAGATCATGGAAGAAAAAGCGAAAAGCCTTGGATTTAAAATTATTGATAAACCAAAAATCATTTTTAGCCGATCAGTTGTTTTAGAAAAAATGTAAAATATATCTAAAAAAAGAAGTTTTGTTTTTATGCCATTATGAATTAAAACCTCATAATGGCATTTTAATCTTTACTTCTGATTATGTAAAACATATATCCATAGTAATCTGAGTACTTTCTAAACATGTTAATTTCGTTCTGAACAGTATTAATTATTTCCAAGGCTTCTGAATTACCAACATATTTCTTACGCATTTTGTATACATTTTTTTCTAATGGATAATAATAGTTATTCATCCAGCCATTTGAGCTCAAAGTAAAATACTCCACAATTTCATAACCACATTTTTTAATAAGATCTAAGTTTTCTTCTACTGTTACAAGACCAGGGTATTCTTTGTTCCAGAAATTTTTTAAATCTTCTGGCGGATTAGGTTTAAACCAATTAGCTTCGCTAATCACCATAAATCCATTTGGTTTAAGAAGTTTTCGCCAGTTAATCAGTCCATTTTCAAATCCTGTAATAAAAATCGACCCTTCCGACCAAATCACATCATAAGATTGGGGTGGCAAGTCAATATTATTCATATCCAGGCATTTGGTAATAATTTTGTTTTTTAAACCCATATCAAAAACCTGGTCATCTAACTCATTTAAAAAGGGTTGATAATTATCAATAGCCGTAATTTCTCCATTAAAATCTAATGCCAGAGCGATTGTCTGAAATCCTGTTCCACATCCAATATCCAATATTTTAGAAACTTGGGATTTCTGTTTAATTATATTCAATGCTTTAATAGTAAGCATAATATCTCCTGGGCCTTGCCTTGGAAGATTGCTAAAAATTTCATAGAAAAATTCATTCATGTTTAAATACTTGATTTCGTGATTGAATTATCGTAAATTTAGTAAAATTCAATAATTAAAATGAAAATCAGGACGATCATTTTATTATCCGTAATTTGCATTTCAAATAAGCTATATTCACAGTATTCCGAAAATTTCGCGTTGCCTATTCTAGACTTTAATACTAATGCCCGACTAGCTGGCATTGCTGATGTTGGTGTTGTTTCTTCTGTCTTTTATAAAGAAACAGGATTGTTTCAAAACCCATCACTTGTATCGCTCAATTCGGAATATACTGGAACCAATTTGGTTTTCAGAAACTTAAAGGATTACAATTCAAACAATACCTACATTTCAGGATGGTCGGGATATCATGCGATAAATTCTTCAAATGCTATTGGATTTAATTTTTCTTATATGAATTATAAGGATTCAATTTTAAACAGCGAATCTGTAGATTCGATCAATGAGTTTGAACCTTACGAAATGTTTTTTCAATTGACCTATACATATCGTTTAAACAGATCTTTTTCGGCTGGTGTTGGGGTAAAATATATTCGCAGTAATTATGGTTTTATGCAAATGGAAAACAGAATAAATACCTTTTCTATTGATTTGGGATTTAATTATTCTAAAGCTTATTCTCTATCGGATTATTCAAATTTAAACACAAGTGCGGGTTTGGCAATTACCAATTTTGGACCTCGAATATCAAATCCTGAAAACGAAAAATCATTTATTCCAACCAAATTACTTTTTGGGTTATTTATAAATCCAGATATTCATTTAAATAAGTTTTTCAGATTAAATTTTGATTTAGGATATCAAGCCGAAAAATATTTAATTCCATCTCAACCCATTTATGACACAGAAAACAATATAATTGAGGGCATGAATCCTGATATTACCATTTTTAATGCGTTGTACCAATCGTTTTACGATTCACCAGATGGTTTTTCAGGAGAAATTGACGAAATACGCAATAAATTCGGTAGCGAACTAAGGTTGAGTTACTCAAATACTGCATTTTTAGCTTTTCGTCATGGAAGAATTTTTGAGTTAGAAACATTGGGTGGAGGAAATTATCAAACCTATGGTTGTGGATTAGGTCTTTTTGGTTTTATGATTGATTACCTATACATTAAATCAGATAATGCATTTCTTAACAACAACTGGGCATTAATGCTAAGTGCCAGGCACAATATGACAGGCGAATTCTTCAGGTTCTGAATCAGGAAAGTTTTACTTCATTAAGTATTATTTTTTCAAGCAATTCAACCGATGATTTAACAAATAAAGAGCATCTTTTATTGAAAACATTTGCATTTTCGGCTTGTTCCCTACCCTCAGGTGTATTTAAATCAAAATTAATTAGGGCTTTACAATTAATAGTACCATGCAATTCGACAAACTGACGTGAAAGTTCCTGAATTAATTGGTTAGTTATTTCTTTAGCTTCGTCATCGCCTTGTTTGTACTTGCCGCGTAAATAGCCAATAACCATAAAAGCTCCGGTAATAGCTCCACAAGTGTTTTGCATTCTTCCCATTCCGCCACCAAAACCAGAAGCTAAGCGAAGAGCTGTTTCTTCATCAATATTCATTATATCTGCAAATGAAACAATAACGGATTGTGCACAATTAAATCCTTCCGAATAAAAGCGTAATGCTTTTTCTGAGCGGTTCATTTAAAATTATTTTAAGCAGGTTGACGATGGTGAATAAACTGATTAAATTTTTCGGCAAATACAGAACTGCAATTAACTAACCTGTATTCTGGAACTAACTGTTCCGAAAAATCTATTTCAACACGCGCTTTGGGATTTCGCTCCAAATGTCCAATAACTGTTAAATAATCTTTTACTACATCGTATTCTATATAATCAATATCAAAAGGATCTTTCACTTCTATTTCACTACCATTTTTAAAACAAGCAACTTTCATAGTATGATTCTTTGATGTGTCAAATTAATAAACAAACATTAGGCCAAAGTTTTTTTTAAAATTCTATATTAAAATTAGTAAAAAAAATATTAACCCGCAAATAGTGAGATTACTTTTTTTACTTCCTCAATATTAAGGTCTTTGATTATTAAGATGTTTATACTTAATTATTGGTTGCGTTTGCATTCTTTTTAAAAATTATAGTCTATAAATTATTCAAATAAAAAAAGAAATAACTATGCAGTTTATATCAACAAACTAAGAAAATACCTTATTGATGATCCGTCCATAGAAATCATAAATATACATGGAACAGGATTTATTTTAAGAACAAACTAATTCTTTTTCTTTACGTTTTATCTCAATTAGAAATTACTTTGATTGAATTAATTGATTCCAGGTGACATTTTAGCATAATCAATTGTTTTTTCAGTTCATTTGTCATACTTAAATTACGGGAACATTATTTGCAGCTAATAAAAAAATAATAGAAATTGACATATAATTATTTCGAAAGATGAATCATATTGAAATCCAAACCAAATACAACGAGATTTGTAACTTTATTTCTACAGGTGAACTTAACCAGTCTATTGAGCAATTAAAAGTTTTTGCCAATCAAACAAAAAAACAATATCATCAGAATCAGATTGATATCTTGCAAGAAACCTATTCGAATATATTAAAACACTCATTTAAGAATATAAACGACCCTGAACGCGATAGTATATATAAACATTTGCAGCGTTCACTGCTTGAATTAACCGATACGATTAAAGAGTGTCTGTTAACAGAAATCTCAGGATTGACTATTTACAAGATGAAATGGTCACTCGACAGGAAAAGAGAATTGCATACCGACGAAGCATTTTCACTTATTCAACATTTGACTTTTGATAGTGAACTAGATGAGATTTTAAAGAATAATGATATTAATCTTTCTGGAACTTCAGACAAAACTATTTCAAGACAACAAGCCTTGCGCGATCTATTTAATTATCTGTGGTTAACAGATAAATACATCGAAACCGAAAGCAAAATACTCGAAACTATTTGTTATTCGGAGAAAATACCATGGCACGATAAAAGTCTGATTGTTAGCGCCATTACACTAAGTCTGTTGCGTTTTTTCGATAAAAATAAATTCTATGCACTTCAAAATTTCTATTATTCGAATGAAGAGCAAGTATGGGAAAGAGCTATGATTGGCTTATTGTTAGGATTTTATAAATACAACAAACGTATTGAGTATTATCCTGAGTTGGTAAAAATGATGGAGAAAATTGCAAAAACACAGGATATTGATAAACAAACCGAAGCAATAATCATTCAGATTTTTAAATCGAAAGACACCGAAAGAATAACAAAGAAATGGGATGAAGAAATTCTGCCCGAAATGATGAAAATGCAGCCTCTGATTGAGAAAAAACTTGATCTGGAAAATATTGTTCCTGATAAGTTTTTTGAAGATAAAAATCCTGATTGGGAGCAGGTTTTTGAAGATTCACCAGGTTTATTGGATAAATTACAGGATTTTTCAAAAATGCAAATCGAAGGTGGAGATGTATTTATGAGTGCTTTCTCACGATTAAAACATTTTCCATTTTTTAATGAGATAAGTAATTGGTTTCTTCCCTTCTACAAAGAAAATGAAATGATAGAGTCTTATCTTCAGCAGAAAGAAACCAATTTGCTTCCATTTATTGAGCAACTACAAAAATCTCATTATATGTGTAATTCCGATAAATTTTCGTTTTGCCTTAACCTTCAGTTTATTCCTGATTCGCATAAAACAATGATGATGGAAATGTTTAATGAAGAAATGAAAAATATTGAGGAAATATCAAAAGATGAAAATCTTGTAAATAGTTTTGCAACCTCAAAAAGTATCATCACGCAATATGTCCAAGATCTGTATCGGTTTTTCAAGTTATATCAATACAAACATGAATTTTCAGATATATTTACATGGAAATTTGATATTCAGAATACAGTTTTCTTTAAAAAGCTCATCCATAATACAAGTATAACCCGAAATCTAGCTGAGTTTTTCCTCGAAAATAAACATTTTGAACAATCAGCTGAATTATTCTCTGTTTTAGAAAATGCCGAAGTATCAGATATTGAACTTTTTGAAAAAATCGGTTATTGTTATCAGCAAACAGGTAACTACCAAAAAGCTCTCGACTATTATAAAAAAGCAGAGTTATTTGATAGTAAAAAGGGTTGGATTATAAAGAAAATAGCTTTGTGTTACCGATATCTAAATAATCCTGAAAAAGCACTTGAATATTACCTTGAGGCAGAAAAATCAGAACCAGAAAACCTTTACATCCTAGCCTATATTGGTCATACAATGGTTCGCCTGAAAAGATTCGATGAAGCACTAAAGTATTATTTTAAAGTTGAGTATTTATCTCCGGCAAACGATAAAATACAGCGACCTATAGCATGGATTTCTTTTACATTGGGTAAATTTGATATAGCGGTAAAATATTATTCAAAAATTATTGATTACCAAAAAAATGAGTTTGATCTTATTCATCTTGGTCATGTACAATGGTGCTTAAAGGAACAGCAAAAAGCAATTGAATCATACAGCGAAGCATTACGATTATTAAATAATGATTACCAATTGTTTTTTAATGCTTTTAATGATGATATAGATTATTTACTAAAGTTCGGTATAAATGGAATTGATATTAGTTTAATGAAAGATTTTCTGACTCAAGCCCATTTCTAATAAAATTTTATATTAAATATTGATTTATAGATCTTTAATTATATTGTTACTTGCTTCTAATTTTCCGATTACATTTTATAAACTAAAAAACCCGGTTATTCAATCGGATTTTTTAGTTATTTTTTCTCTATCTTTTAAATGGTTTATAGAAAAACTTTTCCCAATGCACTACTTCTTTAATAGGTTTTCTTAATTGTTCATGTCTGTTTGGATCTACCTCATCAGCTGCATATCCAATTGGTAAAAGAACCATTGGCTCAACACCATCTGGAAGATCTAGCATTTTAACACATTTCATCACATCAAACTTACATATCCAGCAAGTTGCCAATCCAAGATCAGTAGCAGCCAAGGTCATATGATCCACAGCAATAGCAACATCCATATTTGTATGAATTTTTCCATCGGCTCTGCGCCATGCATCGCGATGATCGCCACAAACGACTATTATTGCTTTAGCCGATTCGAGCCATGGCTCATCATAACAATCTCTTATTCTGGCTAACGCATCATGCTCTGTTATAGCTACAAAATGCCAGGGTTGTTTATTTTTGGCTGATGGAGCTATTCTCCCAGCTTCCATTACTTGTAAAAGCAGTTCTTTTTCAACAGGTTTGTCCTGATAATTACGTGACGAATATCGTCGTTTTGCTAATTCTAAAAATGTCATATTGCTAAGTTTTTAAATTAGTTATTCTATAATTATTGATGTATCAAAAACTTCAATTTTATCACCTTTTCTTAGTTTTGCGCGTTTCCGACTTTCGATCTGTCCGTTTAATTTAACCTGACCATCATCTACAATGCTTTTTGCTTCACCCCCACTTCCACAAACATTTGTAACCTTGAGCAACTTAATTAGCTCAATATATTCTGAGTCAGCACTTAACTTAAATCGAATCATACTTTTTGTTTTATTTTAGTAATCAATTGACTCATAACTTCAGTGGCCTTTCCTTGCAAAAACACATCGGTTATTGAATCAGTAAACAAAGAACGTTCAGGATTAATCTCTATAATTTTGGCTCCGTTTTGTTTTGCTATGGATGGAATTGTGGATGCAGGAACCACCTCTCCAGTGGATCCGATAATAATTACAAGATCGGTTTTTTCGGCAGCTTCAACCGATTTCTGATATGCCAAAACAGGTATTGACTCGCCAAAGAAAATAAAATCAGGTTTCAACACACCATGACAGCTGTCACATAAAGGAACAATATCGTTTAAATTTACTTCGGCAGCAATAAACTCCTTTGCACAATACGGACAAACCAGCATA
>JAIFLC010000009.1 GCA_020049295.1 Bacteroidota bacterium | reverse complement strand
ACTTTTAACGCAAAGCTTAAACCTGCTAATCCGCTTCCGATGACTAAATAGTCTGTTTCTTTGATCATGATTGAGATGTATATTCTGAGTTTTTACAAATATAGAAATTGTTTGGCAAAATGATTCCAAAAAGATTTGATATATTGAAATTACCAACGAATTTATAGTTTGATATAATAACAATTTCAACTATTTTTGTCGGGATAATTAAAAAAACATAAAATAAGGTATTATATGGCTCAGGATGATTTGTTTAAGAAACTTATTGCACATACCAAGGAATATGGATACATTTTTCCTTCAAGCGAGATTTATGATGGATTAAGTGCGGTATACGACTATGGACAGTATGGTGTTGAATTAAAAAATAACATTAAACAGTTTTGGTGGGATGCAATGGTTAAAATGCATGAAAATATTGTAGGTCTTGATTCTGCCATATTTATGCATCCTGATATTTGGAAAGCTTCTGGGCATGTTGGTGCTTTTAACGACCCGTTAATTGATAATAAAGATTCGAAAAAACGATACAGAGCCGATGATTTAGTTGAAGAACATATTGCCAAATATCAGGCTAAGATTGATAAAGATGTTGAAAAGGGACAAACTAAATTTGGTGATGCTTTTAACAAAGAGCAATTTCTTGCCACCAACCCTAATGTACTCAGAAATCAGGAAAAAATAAACGAAATAAGTGGACGACTTACAAAGGCTCTTACTACAGATAATCTTGCCGAACTAAAACAAATAATTGTTGATTGTGAAATTGCTGATCCGGTAACAGGTTCAAAAAACTGGACAGATGTTCGTCAGTTTAACCTGATGTTCGAAACCCAGCTTGGATCAACTGCTGACGGAGCAAGTAAAATTTATTTAAGACCAGAGACAGCCCAAGGTATTTTTGTGAATTACCTGAATGTTCAGAAATCAGGTAGAATGAAAATTCCTTTTGGTATTGCTCAAATAGGAAAAGCATTTCGTAACGAGATCGTTGCTCGTCAGTTTATTTTCCGTATGCGTGAGTTTGAACAAATGGAAATGCAGTTTTTTGTAAAGCCAGGAACAGAACTCGAATGGTTTGAGCATTGGAAAAACTTGCGTATTAAATGGCACAAAGCAATGGGTTTGCCAGAAGAAAAATACCGTTTTCACAAACATGATAAGCTGGCACATTATGCCAATGCAGCTTTTGATATTGAATTTGAATTTCCATTTGGATTTAAGGAGCTGGAAGGAATACATTCACGTACTGATTTTGATTTAAAACAACATCAGGAATTTTCAGGTAAGAAACTTCAGTTTTTTGATCCTGAAAGTGGCGAAAGCTATATTCCATATGTTGTGGAAACTTCTGTTGGACTTGATAGGACATTCTTATCAATTCTATCAGGGGCATATTACGAAGAAGAAATAAAGAAAGAAAATGGTGAATCTGATATGCGCGTTGTATTAAGGATTCCACCTGCATTAGCTCCAATTAAGCTGGCCGTATTACCATTAATTAAGTATGACGAAAAAGATTCGATTGGTCGTCGTTACCGACGTCAGGATGCAATTGGTACACCATACTGCATTACGATCGACCACGACACGCTAAAAGATAATATGGTAACTATTCGCGATCGCGATACAATGATTCAGGAAAGAGTTCTTATAACTGACCTTAATATGATTTTAGAAGAAAAGGTAAGTATGCGTAAATTGTTAAAAAAGATTTTTTAATAAAAATAATATGGACTATAAAAGCCTACTTAAACGAGTAATTCCACATCTTGGAATATTAATAGGGTTTATTATAATAAGCTTTATCTATTTTTCTCCGATAATTGAAGGGAAAGTATTACCTCAAATGGACCTAACGCATGCACAGGGAATGTCTCAGGAATTAGTGGAGTTTGAAAAAAATAATCCTGGCGAATCTTCTCTGTGGACCAACTCTATGTTTGGAGGAATGCCTTCCTACCAAATTAAAGGAGCTAAATCAAATAATATATTTTCTTATATTTTTCGTTTTATAAGGTTCTCTCTGCCATATTCCACTGTAGCAATTATGTTTAGTTATTTACTGGGCTTTTATATTTTGTTATTATGCTTTAAGGTAAATAAATGGATTAGTGCTATTGGTTCGGTTGCCTTTGCGTTTGCTTCATACAATATAATAATAATTGCAGTTGGGCATATAACCAAAGCCTATGCAATTGCATATATGGCGCCAATAATCGGTGGTGTATTTCTGGTTTATAGAAAAAAATATATTCTTGGAGGAATTATAACCCTCTTGTTTTCCGGGTTACAGATATACACAACTCATATACAGATTAACTATTATACAGCAATACTTATTGGAATAATTTTATTTGTTGAGCTATTTTCGGCCATAAAAGAAAAAGAAATAAAACACTTTCTCATATCAACTATCATTATACTATTTTGTGGTATTTTGGCTGTAGTACCAGAAACAGAGAAACTCTGGACAACCTATGAGTATACAAATTATAGCATTCGTGGTGAGCAAGTTTTGGAGTCAAAGCAAACAGAAGATAAAACAGGGCTGGAGAAAGATTATGCGTTTGCCTGGAGTTATGGTAAAATGGAAACTTTTACATTATTAATTCCAGATTTCTATGGTGGAGCTTCAGAACCACTCAGTAAAGATTCAGAAACATACCGAACCTTAACAAAAAACGGTGTTCAATCCCAGGTTGCAGAGTCTATTGCAAAGAGCACATCTGCTTATTGGGGCAGTCAGCCTTTTACATCAGGACCTGTATATTTTGGAAGTATAATAATATTTTTATTTGTTTTAGGTCTCTTTATAATTAAAAGCAATTATAAATGGTGGTTGCTTATATCAACAATATTATCCATTATACTTTCCTGGGGGGGAAATTTTGAAATGATGACCCATTTTTTCTTCGACTACGTTCCGCTATTTAATAAGTTCCGAACTGTTTCTATGATTCTGGTTATAGCAAACGTTACAATAGTTTTAACAGCATTTCTTGCTCTAAAAGAAATTTATCAAAACCAAATAGATAAGGTAAAACTAAAAAAATCAATTCTTTACTCACTCGAAATTACCGGTGGAGTTTTATTGTTCTTTATCCTTTTTGGAGGGTCGTTATTCAATTTTGAGTCAGCCAGTGATCTTAGTTTAATTAATCAGTTGAAAGCGAATAGCTGGCCGGAAAATATTATAAATGCTTATCAGGAAGGTGTTCAACAAGACCGATTACAGATGTTACGCTCAGATGCTCTTCGATCGTTGGTTTTTATTTTATTGTCAGTAGGTGCGTTGTTTTTATTTATATATAAAAAGATTAAAGCAGAGTATTTCATTGCAATTCTGGGTGTTCTAATTTTAATTGATCTTTGGGGTGTAGATAAACGATATTTAAACAATGATGCCTTTATTACTTCACGTGAAGAAAAAAATCAGTTTAAGTTAACAAGTGCTGATGAGCAAATATTAAGAGATAAAGGATTAAATAATAGAGTATTAAATTTAACCAAAAGTCCGTTTAATGATGCATATACACCCTATTATCATCAGTCCATTGGAGGATATCATGGAGCTAAACTCAGAAGATATCAGGATGTTGTTGATTATCATCTAAATCCTAGTTTGCAAAATTTAGTAAAAGTTTTAAATTTAGGTGGTGGAATAAATCAGGTTGATGGATTTCTTGCTTCTCAAAACATACTTAATATGTTAAATACGAAGTATATTATTTTATCTGAAAACTTTGTCCTTACTAATAATAGTGCCTTTGGAAATGCATGGTTTGTAAATAATCCATTATTTGTTTCAACGAATGATGATGAGATCAAAAAAATTGGGGAGGTGAACCTTAAGGAATCTGCAGTTATTCATGAGGAGTTTAAAGATTTGGTTGGTAATAATTACAATAATGCCGATTCTGGTGCAAATAACATAACCTTAAAATCGTACAAACCTAATCATTTAATTTATGATGTAAATGCATTAAATAAGGGAATTGCAGTATTTTCAGAAATATACTATCCAAAAGGTTGGATTGCATTAATTGATGGTAAAGAAACTGATTTTTTCAGGGCAAATTATATTTTACGAGCAATGATTATACCTGAAGGAAATCATACTATAGAGTTTGTTTTTAACCCAAGATCATATATTATAGGTAAGAAGATCTCTTTTGCCAGTTCGGCAATTGTTGTTATTCTAATATTATCAGGCTTAATTGTTTTAGGTAAAAAGAAAAAGGAAGAATTAAATTAGATTCGCTTTGTAATTAAATAACCCATAAATCGTGGGATCAATAATAAATTAAGCATTATGGCTGAGAAAAGGCCATAATGCTTTTTCATTATTATAAATCGTTCCATTAGTCCTTTATAAACTGTTTTTGAGGTTTGTCCTCCTTCTAAAAATCTTGAAATAGTGAGGTGTGTATTAATTATTTTATCTGATTTCCTTAAAATTTTTATCGCCCAATCATAATCAGAGGCATACTTGAAGCTAAGATCAAATAAAGGTACCAGACTTTTTCTTGCAATAAACGATTGATGGCAAACTAACATTCCTTTTTTAAAGCTTTTAAAGTTTAGTTTTTCAGGCGGCCTTAATCTTCGTAAACCAAGTTCCTGATCTTCAGTATTTATAATTAATGTATCACCATAATAAACATCTGCTTCGGGCAAAATGAAAATATCTTCAAGCGTTGTATTATTGAATAACTTATCCCCTGAATTAATAAATAAAATATATTCTCCAGTAGCATGCATTAGTCCTTTGTTCATTGCATCATACAAACCTTTGTCGGGTTCGCTTATCCAGAGAGATATTTTATCTTCGTAAGCTTTAATTATATCAACAGTTTTATCTTTTGAATTGCCATCAATAATTATATATTCAAAGTTCTTAAACGTTTGGTTCAGGATATTTTTAATGGTTGGTTCAATATAAATCTCGCTATTGAAAACAACTGTTATGATCGATATTTTTGGAGTATTGTTCACGTTGCTTTAAGTAATGATTTGTACAAATGAATATATTTTTCGGCTGATACTCTTGGAGAATAAAAATCTATTGCTTTTTTCCGAGCTTGTTCACTTAAAGAATTATAATCTGAATTAAATAATATCCAGATAATTCCCTTGGCCAAATCCTCGGGTGATTTATTAGAAGACAGATAGCCATTAACCTGATGCGAGATCATTTCTGTCATTCCTGTGGTATTGAAAGCAACAACAGGTACACCACATGCATGCGATTCTACAATTGTATTGGGTAAATTGTCCTCAATTGATGGGGTAACGAAAACATCGCAAGCATTATAAATGGTAACAATGTTTTCTTCATTGTTGATAAAATTTAGATTAATCATCTCAAAATCAGTTTCGAGTGGGGTTTTGTTTTTCCCAAAAACAACCAACGCAATTTTATCTTTAAGTTCAGGATTATTTTTTGAAATAGATTTAAGCGCCTCAATCAGATAAGCAGATCCTTTTCTCTTATCATTAATGTTCATTGCTCCAAAAAGAATGAGTTTTTTATCAGTGGCAATACCCAGTTTTTTTCTGGAATCAATTTTATTAAGTGGTTTATAAATAGTTGTATCTATTGGATTTTGAATTGATATGATCTTGTTTTCTTTTAGTAACATGCTTTGCGAAGTAATACGTTGTAACCAATTACTGCATGTAACAATATGTATGTTTTTGTTTTCGAAAATCTTTTGTTTTCTTTTCCATATTCTGAATGACAAATCCTTTTTGTGTGGATTTTTAAGATAAGGACAATTGAAACATTGAGTTTTAAAATTTTCACAGTTGCCTGCGTAATGGCAACCTCCTGTAAAAGCCCACATATCGTGAAATGTCCAGACAATTGGTTTATTTAGATTGAGGAGATTTTTCAAAGATGACAATGAAAGAAACCCACCATTTATCCAATGCAGATGAATAATATCGGCTTCTTTTACCAGCTGATTTTTGGAAATATCTTCACCAGTATTTGCTATGGAAAATGAAAAACGGACTGATTTATCTTTTTCTCTCAAAAAAAACAAAAACCG
>JAIFLC010000200.1 GCA_020049295.1 Bacteroidota bacterium | reverse complement strand
TTCTGGTACCTGTAATCTTCGCCATTGCCAAAATTACGCCAACCTAAATAAATAGATAAGCGTAAACCCCAGATAACCAGTAACACCAGGATAATACCTTTACGTAATTCAAAACCATCCGTTTGAATATAATACCAAATTCCTGCCAAAACAAAAGCCATTCCCCAGAATGGATCAACAATGCTGGCATTTTTTATTAGTACACTAACAATCCAAAGGGCAGTCATCAATATCATAATAACTAAAAATCCCTGAAAATAAATTTCGAAAAAACTCATATTATGTATTTTATTCGTACATAAATGCAACCGATGCTGCACCAATGCCCGCATTTGCACTAATTACTGGTGAAATTTCGACAAACGATACAGGATCTTTTTGTGTTAACAACTTCATTTTATCTGAGTACCATTTAGCAGCATCAGGATTGTTCGAATGCAAAACAATGTAATTCCAAACTTTTCTTTCATTTGTAATATCCCTAACATGGTTAATTACCTTTTCCATGTTTGATTTTTGATTGTATGTTTTTCCAAAAACCATTGATTTTCCATCCTCATCCATCGAAACAATAGGATTTACATTGAGTATTTTTGCAACCAACCCTTTAAAGTGTGAAACGCGGCCACCCCGAACCATATATTTTAGCGTTTTTACACTCACAAAAATGCGGCTATCATTAACCCATTGTTCTGCATTTTTAACTATTTCTTCAAACTTTTCGCCAGATTCAATTGCTTTGGCTGTTCTTAAAACAATTAACCCAATTGCTCCGGAAACATTCTTTGAATCGATTACTGCTATAGGCTTATTGAATTCGTTACTTATTTTCTCAGCTGCTTTTTTACTATTAAAAAATGTACCACTGAATTTACTTGTAAGATGAATTGCAATGATTGCATCATAATGCGATGCCAGATGTGAGTATAGATTTCGAAAAGCAACTTCGTTAATCTGTGCAGTTTTTGGGTAACCTTTAGATTTATTCAGGTGACTATAAAATTGTTCGGGTTTAATAGTTACTTTGTCAAGATAATGATTATCACCCATATAAATATTTATAGGTACTGAATGTATTTGGTAATGCTCCATTAACTCATCCGATAAATCACAAGCCGAATCGGTAACCAAGGCAATATTCCACTTACGCTTATAAACAGCTTCGCTCTGTCGCAGCATGTCATCGGCTTTTTGGAAAGTAATCGTTCCAACATCTTTTAATTTGTCGAACAATATTTCAGGATTATTGGTATGAACGTGAATACGTGTGGTTTTTTCAGTACCTGCAACCACAACAGAATCGCCATGCTCCTGAATTAATTTTGATAATATTTTATGATCAACGGTAGGACGGGAAATTAGCGCTTCGGTGCAATAGCGGAATTCAATATTTTCGGGAATATGTTCCTCAATCTTATTAAAAATATTAGTTTCAGCTTTTATCTGCATAAACTGACGGATACTTTTGGAACTTATAAACTCAATAATTCCATCGATGAAATATACGAAAGCATTTGCGCCGGCATCAACAACATTTGCCTTTGATAAAATATCGAGTTTATGTTTTGTATCAGCCAAGGCTTTTTCCAGTATAGACCTTGATTTTAGAAACAACTCATTAAAGTCTCTAAATAGCCTTCTGTTTTTATCCAGAAATTCAGCCCATTCTTTAATTATAGTGAGCATTGTTCCTTCAACCGGATTTGCTACAGCTTCGTACACATAACGAACCGATTTCTTAACACTGTCAATAAATTGGTCGATTGTAATTGTTTGCAGGTTGGCGGTTTCATTACTTATTCCATTTAAGAACTGGGCAAAGATTATTCCTGAATTTCCACGGGCATTAACTAGTGTAGTTTCGGCAATAAGGTCAACCGTAACTTTGTATGACCGATCCGGTTTAATTGCTTCAATAACTGCGCGTATTGTAGAAGCCATATTTGAGCCCGTATCGCCATCGTTAACCGGAAAAACATTAATCTTATTAAGTTTTACCTGGTTTTCGATAATTTTATGCGCACCAGCAATAAAAGTATAATACAATCTACGACCGTCTATTTCTGAAATGTTCATTTTATTTTGATTAAATATCAAAAACAATTTAATTTATATACTTGTAATAACAAAAACATTTTAATTGAAAACAAAAAAATAATAATTTTGTTCAAATTAAATCACAGAAATATAAACAATTAAAAACCTGCTTAGACCTTATTGTCCTTTTTAATTATTTTATCAAAACTCCTATTCCTGTTTGTGATCCTTCATCAATAATAATCTTATAAAAATAAATCCCTGGCAAGTGGTTAGATGCATTCCAGATAATTTCATGAATACCTTTACTCATATTTTCATCTGCTAATTGTTCTATTATTTGTCCGGATGAATTGAAAATATACAATTTAACAATCGAAGTTTTATCAAGTTCGAACTGAATAGTAGTAAACGATGAGAAAGGGTTTGGATAATTTTTCAATTTGAGACCAATTGGCTCATTTATGGTTTCTACTCCTGTGGTCGGCAAATTAATCATCTTATAGGTTACTGCGTATATTCCTTCCTCATCGGCTGGAATATTTAATGTACGGTTAGT
The DNA here is from genome assembly GCA_020049295.1 of Bacteroidota bacterium. GTDB lineage: Bacteria > Bacteroidota > Bacteroidia > Bacteroidales > UBA12077 > UBA12077. Next base: position 19,666 of record JAIFLC010000200.1, on the reverse strand, counting down.
AGAATCAAACAAATCATATTCGTTGCCATTGTGAGTAACTGATTCTATTCTTAACTTATCAAAATCAGCAGCCACAGGATTCATATTCATGATACGTTGTTCGTTTGCAGCATTAAATCGATAATACAAGGTAACTGGTTCTTTTTTTACTATAAGCTTGCCATAAATATATGAATAATATCCTGTTTCAATTGAGTGATATGCAGCCTTCCACTCACTCCCTTTGTTTTCATCCCAGTATCCGCCACTATAATAAACCCGGCCACCTCTCCTCGCCCTATCGGCATAAACTTCTCCATAGGTTGGATCAACAAAATATTTCATAAAGAAATCGAGGCTTTCATCAGCCATTTCTAAATATTGGGTTTGCCAGGTAAGCTCATACATCATTAATCCAGAAGTAATAGCTTGTTCCATCTGCCACCAAGCTTTTGCTGTATCCTGAGCACCATACATATACATTTCACCCGTAAGTCTGTCATAATCTTTATATGGACCTCCATATGTATGATCGTATCCTTTGTCGAGTACATGATGGATAAGTTTAATGGCTCCATCTTTAGTTTCCTGTTCGTTATTTATCCTATAAATCTGACCCAAACACCATGCAGTTTTTAATACATGACCCATAATTGTTCTTCGTTCGCTAGAATTTATTATCCAATCACTAGTGTAGCTTTCGGCAAATCCTATTCCCTGATTTTCCATGCTATTTATAAGATGATTCAGAATATTATCTTTTATTTCCATTAAACGATCATAATACTTCTGATCTTTTGTTATCAGATATAGATTATAAAGATGAGTAGTTATAGCATCTACCGTTGCATTAAAACTCTTTCCTGTTGGACTTGTTCCAACCCTAGTAATTTCATTAAAATAGCCAAAATAGGATGACCTATTATCCCAGAAATGATCGTTGATGTAATTAAATGCAGAATCGAGCATTCTTAAATCATCGCTACTTCTAGTGGCTTCGTAAAAAGCGGTAATACCGAGCAAAGCATAATGCTGATCAAAAGCTGTTTTATTTCCTAAATAAGGATTTGTTCCATTGGAATTACACCGTGCATACCAGCCACCATAGGTCGAATCCCATTGATAAGAATACATAAAATCCAATGCAGACCTTGCCATATCCAGATATGTTTCGTTTCCAGTAAGCATAAATGCTCTGGTAAATCCATAGGCATCGCGCGATTGAGAAACCATTCCTTTGGTAGATGCATTTAAAATATTTCCTGATCGACCAATTTCAACATAAAAACCCCCATATGTATTATCATGCACACCTTGCCAGAATCCAGCACAATCATTTACATAATCTATTAATAATTCTGGATTGTTAAAATGGTCACTTTTTGGGGTATATTGTGAGTATGAAATTCTAATGGAAAAGATTATTACAGCGAATAATACAATTGATCTCTTAATACCAATTTTGGTCATATATTTAGCGATTTGAAATGTACTTAAGTTTAAGCAAAATATTCCTTATACAATACAATAATAAAATGAATTAGGTTTGAACATACCCCCAGTTTTCACCACGTTTTATTCTGTATAACTGCATTTCAGAAACACCAAACCGACGAGCGATAATTTTCATCCGTGTTTTTCTGTTAGGATCTAAAAGCTTTTTCTTTATTAATTTTACTTGCGATTCGGTAAGCTTTGAGTAGGCTGGTTTTTCAAGTTTTTTATCACCAAACCAATCGGATTTAAATTTTTTCCAATGGTCAAATCGTTCTCGATGAGTACCCCATTTAAGATTTTGATAGTAATTGTTGGTTCTGTTGTAATCAATATGCATTACTATATTTTGATTCTCCTGCGGTGGATCGAGGAAATACTCAGCAACAAGTCTGTGAATATAATTACTGAGGACCTTTCCGTTTTTATCTTTGTATTGCAATGCTTTATAACCTTGTGAAGAAATAAGTTTAAGCAATTGTCCTTTCTCACTGTCTTTAGTAAAGCTTACTATGCGACCATAGTTTGAAATTTTGTACTTATACTTCTCGTCCGCATTTTTAAATACCAATAATTTCCACTCTTCGTTCCAATAGCTTATATTCTCAACATTTTTCATATGAACAAATGTAAGAATTTTAAATAAAAAGGGGTCTAATTGACCCCAATAACTTCAAATAAAACTTCACCATAATCATCGAGAAAGGCTTTGTAATAGGTGCCCTCAAATTCGTAATATGTATTGCTTTCGATAATCACTTTTTTATATCCCTCAGGCAAAGCATCAACTATTGCCCCTATAGGTGGAGCAACAGTAATATAATCGTCATCAGCAGACTTTAAATAATAGGTTCCATAATAGTAAAAATATCGTCTTCCTCCAACAACAAAGTGCACTGATCCACTTGGTAATGTTCTTACTCTTAAACCAATTGGCGCCTTAACGACTACAAATGCATTGCCATTAGGACGATAATAAATGCCTGAGTGATAATGATAATTTATTCCTGAATGTCTTAATACAAAAGCATCTCGGGGAATAGCTCTGTATTTATATCCCCAATGAGGCATTGCTCTATATCGATGATGAGGTTCGTGTCTTTTCTGATAAGGTGAGTCGTGTCTTTCTTTGTTAAATCTTTTATGCGGACTAGGTTGTGCCTGCATTAGTGTAACAGTAAAACTTAAAGCTAAAAAAGCTACTACTGTAATTATATGTTTTGTTTTCATGGCAACTAAATTTTATTCTTAATTAAAAAATAAAATCAAGTTTTGTGCCAAAAATTTAAGAAGATAACTAAGATATCTTTTCAACAATAAGATCTTTTACTTTTTGTGTAAGCGAATCGAAGTCATATTCTTGAGGATAAACTGCTTTTAAATAGCTCACCTTAACCTTTGTAAATGGTCGTGGAAATTTAGATCCTCTTGGTAATGCTTTGTATGCTCCTTTAATTGCAACAGGAATAACAGGAACTTCGAGCTCTTTACTAAGAATTGCAAATGTTTTCTTAAAATCACCTATACTTCCATCAGTTGTTCTGGTTCCTTCAGGGAAAATAATAATCTTTTTTCCTTGTTTCAACACTTCGGCCATTTTTTGTATGGATTCTTTTAAATCGGTATTTACATCCATTATGATTACATTATTTCTATTTGCCATAAAATTCAGAATCTTGTTATTAATATGCTTTCGTTTAGCATAAAAGTATGTTTCTTTAATGGTATCCCATTTAAGAAAACCTGTAACAAAAAGTCCATCAATATAACTTTGGTGATTGGGAGTTAAAATGGCTGCACCTTCAGGGATGTTTTCTAAACCTTCACCTTTTAAGCGAAAATAAATACGGAAAAACCCTCTGAAAAACTTAATTATTAAGCCTTGTGTTGGCCATGATTTGGGTAGTTTAAGATGAATCTTTTCTTTAATTATGGCCGACCAGTTATGCATTTCGAAGGTCTGAAACATTTTGTTTTCCTTAATATAATCAACCATTTTACCAATAGAAGGAAAAGTCATTAGTTTATCCTCAGGGATTTTAACCCCAAATGTACGTTCAATGAAATCAATAAGAGTAATTTTACTTAATGAGTCAAGAGAAATATCGAACTCCAAATGATCATCAGGTGAAATAGTTAGATCAACCTGACTTTCGAGAAATGTTTTAATTGCAATAAACTCTTCTGACAATGGATGATCTGCTTGATCTTTTTTCCTTGTAGGTTTTTCAAATAACTCAATTAATTTAAACCGTTGAATTTTTCCAAGTCGTGTACGAGGGATTTCGTCTTTGCTTAGAGAATACTTCATAATTCGTTTATATGAAGATAACTCTGAATTAAAAGCGGGCATAACTTCTTCCTTAAAAAGCTTTTCAGGATCCTTTATTTCTTTTTTAGAAAGAACTTCATAATCGGGAATAATTACAGCATGTAATAAATCATTCTGTAAAAACACTCCAGCTTCTTTTATAAAATCAATTTTTTCAAGCTTATCTTCCAGCTCAATGGGGTTTACATTCTTTCCATTTGGAAGCACTATAATTTCTTTCTTTCGACCTGTAATAAATAAATATCCCTTTTTGTTAAGATATCCAAGATCACCAGTATACAACCAACCATCTTTAATAACATCAGCTGTTTCCTCAGGTCTGTTAAAATAACCCTTCATCACATTTGGGCCCTTGGCAACTATTTCACCATCGCGTATTTCCATCTGTAATCCAGGTAGGACTTGTCCTGGAGAACCGATGATTCCTTTACCTGGTCTGGTAAATGTAATCATAGGAGCAGCTTCGGTCATGCCAAATCCTTCTAAAACATCAAAACCTAAGGTTTTAAAAAAACTTCCAACTGTTTTGTTAAGAGCAGCACCACCCGAAACTAAGTATTGAAGATTACCTCCAAATCCCTGATGCACCTGTTTAAATATTTTTCTAGCAAGTTTCTGACTGCCTGTTAGTTTTACAATTTTAAAAAATATTCTCCCTATAAGTTTGGCGTCAATTTTTGCTTTAATTCCTTTATAAAGTAATTCATATAATTTGGGTACCCCTATCATTATATTTACTTTATTGTTTTTAAGAGTTTCGAGTAAATCAGAAGATTGCATTGATGGTGACATAACAATTGTACCGCCAACTGACAGAGGAGCTGCCATTGATCCTGCAAGAGGAAAAATATGGTGTAATGGTAACAATACTAATACCTGTCGATCTATTGTGTAGATCCTAACATCTTCTGATACACCTTTTATATTGGCAATAAGATTTGCATAAGAAAGCATTACGCCCTTAGGGCTACCAGTAGTACCAGATGTGTAAATGATTACTGCTGTATCCTTATCGTTTTCAGGAACATTCCAGTTAAGTTGATCTTGTACCGATTCTAATTTTAAATCATTGAAATTAACAACTTCGGGATTGAATTTTAAATTCTCTTGAACTTTTACGAATTTTTTATTTGTTTCATTGCTAATAAAAATTAATTCGGGCTGACAGTCATTTAAAATAAACGAAACATCTTCAACCGATGCTAAAAAATCTATTGGTACAACTGTACATTTATAATACCATGCTGCATAAAAAGCAAAAATCCATTCAGCCCTGTTTTCGGCATGTATGGCAATCATCTTATAGTTTTTACCTTTAAAAAGCTGGGTAAATTTATTTATCTCTGTTAGCAGTTCAGAGTAGTTATATGTTTGATCTTTTGTAATAAGTGCAGGCTTATCAACTAGTTTCGTATTTATCATTTTCGAATAAATTACTTTTTAGATTTTAATTAATTAGAAAAAAATCATGTAAAATTACTGATTTTTATTATTCTTTATTGATTGCAGATACCCTTAATCATTTCCTATCTAATAAAGCAATGATTAAAAGATCGATATCTAAATTTCTTGCTGAAAAAAGTGGCTGTTTCTAGAGAAACAACCACTTCTGTTCAAATTAGTCTTTTTGTACTATTATTTGTCTTTTGTTATTAATGCCAAATGTTTTTATATGAACAACATATATCCCCGCTGAATATTTACTTACATCAATTTGGTCATTCAAAATCTCCTCATAGTACTTTTTATACATAACCTTACCAGCTAAATCAATAATCTGAATAGAAACATCATTCTGTTTTGTCATGAATTCGATATTCAATTTACTTTTTGCTGGCAGTGGAAATATTTTTACAGAATTATTATCAAATTCAATAATCTCAGTCGATGTATTTAGGGTAATTTGAAATGAGTTACTTGAAGTACTAGTAAAAATAGGGTTAGATGATTTTACTCGCACTTTATATCCCGAACCTGATGGAGTATTTGCAGGGATATTGCCACTTATGGTTCCCGATGCATCTGAAACTAATGTTCCAATAGAACTTTCACTTGTAAAATCACCAGAAGCATTTGAAAGATATGCGGTAAAAGTATTTGATGTATAAGTTGCATTTATAGTATATGGAATATTAATAGCACTACCAACACTTGCGGTAACAGTATATGGGCCAGTAATAGTTCCTGTAATAATTTCATCAACTAAAGAAATCTGAAATGCAGTACTTGGACTTCCTGTAAAAACAGGGTTCGATGATTTTACCCGGATTTTATACCCTGCACCAGATAATGTATTTGCAGGTATTGTACCACTAATCGTACCAGCAACATCAGATACAAGAGTTCCAATAACTGTTTCGTTTGTAAAATCACCCGATGGATCTGAAAGATATGCAGTAAATGTATTTCCGCTAAATGTTTCATTAATGGTATATGGAATGCTTATCGAAGTGCTATTATTTGGTGTAACAGTATACATTCCGGAAATAGATCCTGTAACAATCTCGGCAACAGTAAAAGCATACAAATCAGAATCCCATAACCCTCTGCCAAATGTAGCAGCACGAATTCTACTATCGGTTGGAGTTGTAGAATTATAATAAATTTCTAATTCAGTTACCATAACATTGGGTAAACCTGTGTTAAACTGAATCCAATCATCAGATCCGTTTTTGAAGAAAACACCTCTGTCAGTACCAACATACAGATGATGTTTGGTAGTTTCCAGTTTATTTTGAGTAATGCAGAATACAGGAATACTTGGTAATCCAGTTGAGATACTTGTCCATGTTGATCCACCATTAGTAGACTCGTATACACGGCTTGTATTATATCCCCCAAATGTAACCCAAACAATATCAGGATTTGTATTATGAACAGCTATATAAGTAATATTGGTCGAAGAAATGGGTAATGTTCCGGTTATATTTGTCCAAGATGAGCCGCCAGTAGTTGTTTTCCAAATATGTGTTTTATCAGCAGCATAAATTACACTTGAGTTACCAGGTGCGACAACCAATGATCTTAGTTTTTGAGAGGATGAATTCATGGTTGAAATCTTGGTAAATGAATCACCTCTGTTCGTTGATTTCCAAACATCTGCATATCCTACGTAAAGTGTTTGGTTATTATTGGGATCCAAGGTGTAGGGAGTAACCCACCAACCTCCTTCAGCATCTCCAATATTATTGGAAATAATCGTTGTAGTATAAGTAGACCATCCATCTAAAGTCCTTTCTATTTCTCCATTCACATAGGTTCCATATTGAGTATTATTATCAGTAGGATCGATAATACATTCCATTCCATCCCCACCTTTAACATCGTACCAGGTTCCATCCCATAAAAGTTTAGTACCATTATCCTGTAACCCGGCAATTATATTTGCACCCGATGATTGATCAACTCCAATACGATAGAGCTGACTAATTACCATACTATTTGTTTTATCGACCCAATTTGTACCAGTATTTGTCGATTTATAAATTCCCCCATCGTTTCCTTCGAAAAGTGTGGTATTATTATAAAATTTAAAAACATGCTTATCAGCATGAACTTCAGGAGCTCCACTAAAATTATATCCATTATAACTTGTCCACATATTATTAATAGTCCAGTTATATCCATTATCTGTCGATTTCCATGTATTAATACCTCCAATAAACATGATATTTGTATCATTTGGAGCTACTGCCAACGCAAGATCGTAGCCACCCTGTCCTGTATTATCCCCTGATCCATCACTATAATAACCTAACAAGCTATGGTTAGTACCTGTACCACTAAAAGTCTGGATAAAACTACTTGCTGAGTTCCTTGATTTATAAACTCCATATAATCCACCATCAGTATTTGATACTAAAACATATAAATGATCAGAAGCAGCAGGAGTTACAGCTATATCGGTACGGGAAGAGCCAGAACCAAAAGTATATACAGAAGTCCAACTATCACCAGTATTTGTGGATTTTAAAATTGCAGGTGTTCCACCCTGAGTTGATGCATAAACCACGGTTGGGTCACCAGGTTTAAACTCCATATCAATAACATATCCCGAAGTATGAGCTTTTGTCCAATTTGTTCCACCATCGGTAGTTTTGTATATTCCATCATAAGCACCAAAAATCAGAATCTGAGGATTTGATGGATGAATCAATAATCGGCCAATTTGCTGTCCCTGACTAGTATTCCATGTTAGTCCAGTAGGATTCCAGGTAACACCACCATCAGTAGATTTTAAAACACCAATACTTTCGTTATCATCCCAGTTGCCACCACTAAGTGTCCATGATGAACCACCATCGCGATCACCTGTTGCAATATAAATTGTATTTGAAGTAGCAAAGTCTGATGGAATAGCAATATCACTAACACCTAAAACAGAGTTCTCGTCAGTTAAAACGGCCCATAAACCTCCATCGTTTGTTGTTTTCCATAAACCACCTGATGGTGTTCCAACCCAGTACGTATTTGGATCGGTAGGATGAAAAGCAATGCAATTAACACGTCCTATCCCGGCATAACCACCATCTGAAGAATTTGGACCCATTTGCACCCAATTACCATTTGTACTTTTTACGGTTGGATTTGTTTTTAAATATTTTTCCCACTCAACAGATGTATTAGTTTTTGGAAATTCACCTGTTGTTGGATTAACCCTCATATCCATATTCCATTCCCATCGCTTGAATTGTTTCCAACCCGGAGCTTTAATCTTCTCTCCATTTACGTAATAATACCCTTTGATCACATTTTTATCTTTGTAATACTCATTAAATGCTTTTTGATAATCGAAGAATGTAAGGTTTTCAGGTTTCTTACTTTCAATATTCTTTAGCCAAGGTTGACTAAAACCTGTCACATAAAAAAACAGGATTAAAGTTAGGGTTAATAGTTTTTTCATCATTAAGTGTTTTATTTTATTTCAAATTCTTTAGTTATTTCAATAGTTTCATCACTTTTCTCGAGGGTTAAAATTATCTTGTATAATCCTGCAGTTGCTTCTGATTCGACTGTTTCCCTAATTCCATGAGAAGTTCTATTTCCACAGCAGCTTTCCTTTTTATTCCATAAGAAAGAATAAGATTGATTACTTGTTAATAGTTTTTTCTCTTCTGGAGCATTACAGGGAGCATCACAAGGACAAATTAAAATTTTCAGACTACGCCAATTATTATCCTCGAATTTTTGTATTCTTAATTTTCTCGGATTAATAAGATTAACTGGTTCCACTGAGTTATTCTTAACATTAAAATTAACTTGTGTTTCTGCTACCACAATTTCAATCTCGACTGGTTGATTTGCGGCAACTGCATTAGTTTTCTTTGTTGACTTGCATGCAGCAAAAAGCAATAGGAATATGAACAAATAGGTTTTCATTTTGAAATGTATCGATTTAAACAAATATATAAAGAAAATACATCCACAAAGATTAAAACAATTCTAAATTAATAAAGTTTTGGCGCTGTAACTATTTTGTCCATATTGCGTCTCATAATTAAGTTTGCTGCCCTTTAACCTTAGCTGTTTTAACAGTCATTTTCTATTACTCTATTCATTTTAAAGGTTTTTGGGCAGCATTTCTTGATTATTTACATCTCAAATATTTTACCTTTACCTTAAAAATTTAATATTATGAGAAATGCACCTTACTATTTAATATTACTGATATTTATAATTATCTCTTGCCAAAGCAACCAATCCAAGCCAAAATCTCCTGAGTTAAATGCTGATAGTAGCTGGACTCAAAAAACATATTACGAAAAAAGTGGTAGATTAAAATCAGAAATAACCGTTAAAAACAGAAGAAAAAATGGCCCTGCAAAAGAATACTATCCGTCAGGTAATTTAAGATCACTTGTAAATTATGTCGATAACATAACTGTAGGTGAAACAGTTTGGTATTACGAGAATGGACAACCCTATCGCATTACCCCATATATAAATGGCAAGATGAATGGTATAAGAAAGATTTATTATGATAATGGTAAATTACAAGCTGAAATACCATATAAGAATGGAAATTTAATCGTGGGAACGAAAGAATATGATAAAACAGGTAATCAAATTACAAACCACCCACAAATAGTTTTTGAAACTAAAAACAATTTGAAAATTGATAACACTTTTATTCTTTATTGCAGACTTAACAAGAAAGCAAATAATGCTATTTTCTTTCAGGAAGTTAAAAATTCTGAAGGAGAATCAGTGCTGAATACAATTCCGATAAAAAACGGAATACCGCAAATAGAGTTTTATTTACCATCTCAAACCAATAAAAATATAAGTATTCCTATTTGGGTAGAATATAAAACCCAGCTAGGAAATCCTTATATCGCAAAGAAAGAATATCAGTTGAATATTGATACAAATTAGTTGAGCATTTTGTATTATTCGATTTGATATCGAAAAACCATATTACATTGGTTTCACTGGAATGCAGATATCCAGAAGAAACTTGTTATTGGCATTTTGCTCGGGATCTTCATAATACAATTCATAAGGACTTGAATCGGCTGGTAAATAACCACTTTCTGAAACCCAAATACACATAGCATCCCATGCTTTCTGAAACTCAGTAGGACCGACCTCAAATCTACCAACTGCATATTTTCCTCTATTAAGATGTTGTTTTCCAAACTCGCTATCAACCTTCACATCTCCTTTTACAGTGATGCAAGCATCTTGCCTTACTTTTTGCATATCTGTAATTTTTGGGTCGTCATGATAAACCGTTACTGTTTTTGTTTCGGGAAAGTTTAATAAACCTCTCGGACCAGCCCATTTAAATAATTTTTCGTATGCAGTACCAATTTGATTAAAGGGCCCATAATACCGATAATACACCAAGTTCAACGCTGGCATTTCTTTAATCTGAATGTTTGTTTTCATTATATTCCTCCATTTTTTGTTTATTTCTACAATGCGAATGTAATCATCGGAGGATTCGGGTAATTTATCATTCTTGCTATCCTGTTGACGAATCTTGCTATTTTCGTTGAGCATCTTTTCACGATAGTCTTTTGCACTTACATTAAAATAATCTTTAAATGTCCTGCAAAAAACCGAAGTACTGTTGTAACCGCAATAATAGGCTATATCGCTAATGGGTGTTTCGGGTTCGTTAATTAAAAGCCGAGCTGATTTTTCAACCCGTAATCTTTTTATAAAATTATTTAATGTTTCGCCAGTAAATGTTGTGAAAATGCGATGAAAATGAAAAGGAGAAAAATTGGCTATATCGGCCAATACATCGAGACTTAAAGTTTTGTCGATATTCTTATCGATATGATCGATAACCTTATTTACTCTGAAAATGTATTCTTTCTGATATTTATTCTTAGGAATCATATTCTAAAATTGATCCTTAAAGATAAGCAGAAGTATCAAATTTTAAAACTCTATAATATTTCCAACACCCATCTGAACATAATTATCTCCAAATGCTTTTTTAAACAACTCAATTTGCTTATCACCAGTACAATGTGTAGCACCGCATTTTTGCACTCCCATTTTTTTCATTTCAGAAATAATTGAGTTTACTTCAGTATCATTCATCCGTATCAAATGAAAACCACCAAAAACCATATAAATTTCTTTATTCAATGAGGATTTAAAATGCTTTAAAATTTCCACTATTCCGGGATGCGAGCATCCGGTTATAACAACAAGTCCATTTGGAGTATCAATGGCAATTGATTGTTCTTCAATTTCGTTACCAAGCGTTCCGCTTAAAAAAACATTTTTGCAAATTTCTTTTGTTTTAGGTTCATAAACGATCTCGGCTCCAGCTACTTTAATCATTTCCTTTGCTTTTTCGGGAAAAGATTTAATAATGTAAACAAGAACATTATTATTCATCTCAAGAAAATCTGATAACCCACCAATATGATCGTAATGTTCATGAGAAATAACAACTATATCAATCATTTTAGCATCAATACCCAACTTATTGAAATTTTCAATAAAGATTTTTGGTTTGGCTCCGGTATCAAAAAGAATGGTTTTTTCTGTTCCTTCAATTAAGCATGAAAAACCCCAATTAGATTTTAGTCCATCTTTAAATACATAGTTATCATAAATAATTGTAACCTTAAAGGCATCTTTGTTAACAGAGGATTCTTTTTCAGTACTAATGCAATATGCTAAATCTTGCACTACAAATAATAAAACTATTAGACCGATAAATTGAGTTTTAAATTTCATAATCGATTGTTTTTAAAGTTTTAATAGCGAAAGCTACAAAATAAAATACTTCCTGCAGTATTTAAACTACAGGAAGTGATGTGTTGAATATATAATGTATACTATTCATACCTAAGTGTATGAGCAGGATTAAGCATTGCTGTTTTGTAAGCTCTATAAGCAATTATTACTAATGCTATGAATAATGAGAGTAATCCGGATAAAATAAACAACCACCAGTTTGTTGAAATATGTTTCGAATATCCTTCTAGCCAGTTTGTTGTTACAACATAAGTAACTGGCCATGCAATCATATTTGAAATTGCTAAAAGAATTAGAAACTCTTTTGACATAAGTCCAATAATTCCTCCTGATGTAGAACCCAATGCTCTTCGAATACCTATTTCCTTTGTTCGTTGTTCGGCCAAAAATGAAGTTAAACCCACCAGACCCATACTTGCAATAAGTATTGCCAGAATGGTTAACATAAGAGAAAATCGACCAAACTTTAATTCATCTTTATACAAATTATCAAGTTGAGTATCTAAAAAATCATATTCGAATGGTCGTGTAGGAACAAATTCAGTCCATTTATCTTGGATATACTTTAATACCTCGGTATAATCCTTTGTATCAACCTTAATTGCAATATAGGGGTTAAACTGATCGGGTCTCTGCAACATATCAATCACAAATTTATTCATGGGCCGGTGCATCGACATGGCATTAAAATCTTTTACTACTCCAATTACTCTTTCATCTCCATTACTAGATACTATTCTTTTTCCAATAGCTTCTTCATTAGTCCACCCCAAGTCCCTAGCCATGGTTTCATTTATCATAATTCCATTTAAAGTATCTGAAAGGAAATCACGAGAGAATGCCCTACCCTCAACAACCTTAATATCGAATGTTTCAATAAAATCCCATCCTACCAAAAATGCGGGTATATAATATCGTTGTCCAGGAGTTAATCCCTCTATTTCATAATCTCTGGTATTATGATTAGTGCCCAATATATCTTCCATACCAGTGACATACTTAATATCTTTATGTTGTAATAATTGTTCCTTGAATGCAGGATAATTTCTAAATAGTTGTCCTTTGTTCTTCAGAATTATTATTTGTTCTTTATTAAAGCCAATATCTGTATTTCTAAGAAACTTAAGCTGATTGTAAACAACCATAGTTCCAATAATTAAACTTATAGATATTGTAAACTGAATAACCACTAAAACCTTTCTTGCTATTACATTCTTTGCCCCTCCCCTGAGAGAACCTTTTAACACTTTTAAAGGCTGAAACGCAATAACTTTAAAACTGATAAAAAATCCATTGGCAATATCCTTTCCTGTAAAGTTATTAAAAGCAGGAATAAGAAGTTCCACTATAAATATTGCTAGAATCATTGCAATAAAACTCTGAACAACGGCTTCGCTTAAAAACTGAAAAGTTAACTGTGATCTGTGACTACCAAACACTTTCTTTAAGCCAATTTCTTTTGCTCTACCTGCAGAACTGGCTGTTGCAAGATTCATAAAATTAATACAAGCTAACGCTAAAACAATTGCCGCAACAATAGATAAAATATAAACATACAATATATTACTGTTTGTGCGCATTTCATAAACATGATGCGATTTAAGGTGAATATCAGTTAATGCCTGAGTATATAATTTTACATCAGCGTTTTTTAAATCATTATAATGATGCTCGTAAAACTCCGGAAATTTAGCATCCAATTGTTCAGGACTTACACCTTCTTTTAATAAAACATACGACCAACAGGGGTTCCATATCCAAGTTGTTGGAAATTGGCCATTTCGGTTAAACTGTCTGAATGTATTTAATGATCCTAATAAATCAATCTTAAAATGCGATTGAGAAGGGATATCTTTTATAACACCTGTAATTTCAAAATTAAAACCCTCCTCGGCACGAAGCAATTTTCCAATAGGATTCTCATCTCCAAAATATCGTTTTGCAGTTGATTCAGTAATAACCATTGTCCCGGGACGATCAAGGGCTGTTTCAGGATCACCAACTAAAAAAGGAAATGTAAAAATATCAAACACAGTTGAATCGGCTAAATAGAAGTTTTTTTCGTTGTATTTAATAATTTCAGTTTCACTTTTTTGGTAATCAAAGAAAAACTCAGGACGCATAAAATTGAAAAAACGAACTGTATTTTCAATAAGATCGGGATAGTCTAATTGAAGTTGAGGAATTGCAGGAAACGAAAGTGTAGCTGCATCCTCATCAACATCATTACTATTATATAGACGGTTTACACGATAAATCCGATCCGCTTTTTCATGAAATTTATCATATTTCAATTCATCCTCGATATAGAGAATAATAAAAATAAAACTAGCTAAACCAATAGCCAATCCTCCAATATTGATAATTGAATAATTCCAGTATTTAAGGATATTTCTGACTGCTATTATTAAATTGTGTCTGAACATAACCTATTATTTATTAATTTATACTACGAATTTAATTTAATCAAACACTATACCATATGATATTTTGTGCTGATTTACTGATATTTATCTCGTATTTATCATTTGATTTTTTGTTCGTAATCAATACAACCCTGTTCGTTTTCGAACGCATAAAAAGAATTTGGTTATTAGACACTAAAACCAATATTTTGCTTTATTCCATATCTTTAATCTTATAGCATGATACTTGATACTTGATACTTGATACTTGATACTAATACCTATTTTAATCATAAAGAATATTCAATTATATTTACATACCTATTTTGATTTTATGGCCTATAAGGAAATTTCGTTGCAACTTTCTACAGATTATTCTGAGGAGGAACTAAGGGAAAAGATTAAAAAGACTCTTAGTATAAAAAGTTTTACCTATCAAATTGCAAATAAAAGCCTTGATGCCCGAAATAAGAACAAAATTCATTGGCTCATTCGGGTTGGTGTTTTTTCTGATGAATTGCAAGGCAATAATGCAGAAGCTCTCCCTAAACTTACTATTGATTATAAAAAAAGAAATAAAAAAGCCGTTGTGGTTGGAAGTGGACCAGCAGGATTTTTCTCAGCATTTGTACTCCAAAAAGCAGGATTTTCAGTAACCCTAATTGAGCGTGGCTGCGATGTTTTTACCCGCGATGAAGGCATACAAAAATTTGAACAAACAGGTGAATTCGATTCAAAAAACAATTATGCTTTTGGCGAAGGAGGTGCAGGAACGTTTTCAGATGGAAAACTTACTTCGCGATCAAAACATATTTCAATTGAAAAGCAATTTATTCTTCAAAGCTATATTGATGCAGGCGCACCACCGGAAATTGCATACCTCGCACATCCACATGTAGGAAGCGATAACCTGAAAAAAGTTGTTAAAAGCCTTCGTATGGAATTCATAAAAGCAGGAGGTGAATTTAAATTCGAAACCCAACTTACTGATTTAAATATTGAAAACGGAAAAATAAAGGAAGCCATAATAAACACAGAGATAGTTGACTTAGACTATTTAATAATTGCCTCCGGTCATTCCGCATTCGAAACATACCGCATGTTAATCAACAATGGAATACAATTTCGAACTAAAAACTTTGCTATTGGCAGTCGTATTGAACATCCACAGGAGATAATTAATATGGCGCAGTGGGGAAAGTCAAAACTGTCTGGAGTAAAAGCAGCAGAATACAGGTTAACTTCTAATCCTGAAAACAGCCTGCCCATTTACACTTTTTGCATGTGTCCCGGAGGAATCGTTGTTCCTGCAGCTGCTTATAAAAACACAAACATTGTAAACGGAATGAGCTTATACAATCGCAATGCTCAATTTGCAAATGCTGCATGTGTTGCTGGAGTGAACCCAGAGAAATTACTTGGCAAAGAAACAACTGCACTTGAAATGCTCGATTGGCTTGAAAAATTGGAACAAGTTTTTTATAATTATTCACAAGGATATAGTGCTCCTTATTGCAGTATTCAAGATTTTATATTAAAAAAGGAACCGAAGAAAAGTGCTCTAACAAGTTATCCTCTTGGACTAAAACCGGCCGATTTATGGGAAATGTTACCCGAAGAGGTGAGTAACTCAATGCGTAAAGGTTTACAGGATTTTTGCAGAAAAATAAAAGGCTTTGAAACTGGAAATATCATTGGATTGGAAAGTAAAACATCTTCGCCCATACAGGTATTAAGAGAAGAAAACCATGCAGTTACTGGATTCGAGAATCTTTTCATTGTTGGAGAAGGCAGCGGATATGCAGGTGGAATAATTTCAAGCGGGGCCGATGGAATAAAGGCTGCAATGAATATTATTGAAATGAATTCTTAATTTCCAAATACACTTAGAAATTTACGAGGAACATTGGTTTCGAACCGAACAATTTTACCTGTTATAGGATGCATAAATGACAAAACTCTTGCATGCAAACCAACCCTACCAATGGGATTTTGTTTTGACCCGTATTTTTTATCCCCCACTACTGGATGACCTATGTCCTGAAGATGAACCCGTATCTGATTTTTACGTCCTGTTTCGAGTTTTACCTCGAGCAAAGAATAATATCTATTTTTCTCAATTACTTTGTAATGTGTTATTGCTTTTTGTCCTCCATTGTCATATGGCGTAGAATGCATTTTTAAGGCCACACTCTCTTTTAGCCACGAAGTAATGGTTCCTTCCTCTTTCTCCACACTGCCTTCGACCAATGCAACATAAATACGATCAAGCACTGTTTCGTCCCAGGTTTTCTGAACTTTCTCCTGGATATCCATGCTTTTCGCGAACATCATCAACCCTGAAGTATCTCTATCGAGGCGATGAATAACAAATATTTTATTTCGTGGGTTTTCTTTTTTAACCTGATCGCTTAAAATAGTATATGCAGTTTTTTCGCGTTCCTTGTCGGTACCAATTGAGAGTAATCCCGATTTTTTCTCAATAACCACCAAATATGGATCTTCGAACACAATCTTTAAACCAAAAAAGCGATTATCTTCTTTAACCGGAGTAAAGTTTACCAGCACTTCCTGACCCGGTTCCAGCGGATGATCAAACTGAGTAACAATTTTATAATTAATTGTAATCTGTCGGTGCGATAGCAGCGATTTTATACTATTTCTGCTTTTACCTTCAAGCTTTGAAATCAAAAAAGTAAGCAATTCTGAAGGCTCCGTGACTTTCAAAACTGTTTGTTTCGCTTTGCCTTTGTTTGATTTGGATTTATCGTTGTCTTTATACATAAAAATCGGGATAGATTAAGCAACAAAGGTATTAAAATGAACTGACAATATTGATGAAAAAATCAAGAGGATGCCAAAAATCATTGTCATTTATCTTTCGACAAGCCCAAGATGACTATAAAATGGTTTTTAGTTTGTCACACTGAGCTGTCGAAGTGTTTTTACTTATTGAACTACTCTTGGGAGGATCTTCTACATTTATATAGTAATTTTACAAACAATAATTATTCAGTTCTCAATGATTCAGCAGGGTTTGTATTAGCCGCTTTCAAGGCTTGGTAACTTATAGTAATAAATGTAATCGCTATAGTTATCAATCCTGCTAAAATAAATATAAATAATCCCAGGTTTGTGCGATAAACAAATTGCTGTAACCAATCGCGCATAAAATAAAACGCAAGAGGAAAAGCAATTATCATAGATATAACCACAAGAATTAAAAACTCTTTAGTAATTAATTTTACAATAGTACTTTCACTTGCTCCAACTACTTTTCGAATACCAATTTCTTTGGTGCGTTGCTCTACAGTGTACGAAGCCAAACCAAATAATCCAAGGCAAGCTATTAAAATGGCTAATACGGTAAATAAGGTAAAAATAAATCCTCGTTTTTCATCGGCGCTAAATTGATCACTAAAGCGATCAGATAAAAATGTATAGGTAAATGGTTGATTTGGGAAAATTTCTGTCCAACGTTTTTCTATATACTTAATAGTTTCTTGTACATTTTCATCTTTTAATTTAGCATATACAATTCTGTTGTTTACTCTGTAAAACAACAAGAAAGTTTGTATCTCGCTATACATTCCTGTTTGATGATAATCTTTCATTAAACCAACTACTGTAGCTCTTAAAAAATCACGTCCATCCCGGCCCTGTATCTCAACACGTTTACCCAATGGTTCTTTCCAGTTTAAACGAGCAGCCATTGATTCATTTACAATCACTCCTAATAAGGTATCTGAAGGCATATCTTCCTGAAAATCTCTACCTTTTAATATAGTAATTCCTAATGTTTCGACAAAGTCGTGATCAACAGCTGCAAAATTAACACCACGTTGCTGCATTCCCTCATCTGTTTCAACGTTCATAAGAACCTTACCAGATCCTTCGCCAACACCTGTACTTGTAGAGCCAACAAATTTAATGTTTGGATTTTCAAGCAAGGCTTGTTTCAAAACTGGGTATTTCTCGACCATCTCGCGAGTTGAAAATTCTAAACTGATTACATTATTCATATCATAGCCTAGATCTTTGGTTTTCAGATAGTTTAATTGTTTAAAGACCACCAGTGTAGAAACAATCATTGCAACTGAAATAATAAACTGAATCACGACAAGAACTTTACGGAATAAACTACCTGATGATCCTTTTGTAATTTCACCTTTCATTACCGTTAGCGGACTAAAGCGAGACAAGTAAAATGCAGGATAGCTGCCCCCAAAAATTCCTACAACAATAATTACTGCTAATAAACTCAATAAAATAACAGGGCTATAAATAACATGCAAATCGAAATTTTTACCTGCCAATTGATTAAAATAGGGTAATAGTATAACCAACAAAATACCACTAAAAATAAGCGCAATAATTGTAAATACTGTAGATTCGGTAATAAACTGAAAAATCAAACTACCTCTGTTCGATCCAACCACTTTTCTTAATCCAACTTCTCGAGCACGCTTTGTCGAACGTGCAGTAGCAAGATTCATGTAATTCATAGCGGCAATTAATATCAAGAACAAGGCCACAACAGCAAAAATATAAACATAAGCAATGCTTCCTGTAGGTTCAGGCTCCTGATCATTTGTCGATTTTAAGTGAATGTCAGTAATCGGCTCGAGCACATAGTTTATTTTAATACCCAAATTCTCAAAAATAGAAGCCATATATTTTGAATACATCCCCTGTATTTTTGCTTCGAAGTCTTTATAATTGACAGTCTCAGGCAATAATAAATAGGTAAATACACCAAAATTTCCCCAATTACCAAATTGTTGAGGCAAACTACGTCTTGACATTAAACCATCAAAACGAAAATGAGAATTAAATGGAACATCTTTAATTACGGCTGTTACTTTGTAACTATCTTCACCTGTAACAAGAGCTTTATTAATCGGATCTTCCTGACCAAAATATTTTGCTGCAACCGTTTCTGTTAAAACAATTGCATTTGGTTCCATTAATGCATTTTTTGGGTCACCTTTAATAAATTCATACGTAAACACATCAAAAACATTGGAATCGGCAAAGAAGAATTTTTCTTCGTAAAACTCTTTATCTTCATATTTATATAGCTGTCGGCCTGCATCAATAAATCTTACTGAATGCTCAACTTCAGGGTAATCCTGAACTACTTGTGGCCCAAAAGGAATCTGAGCAATAATCCATGTAAACTCATCATCGGTTTCTATAATATGAGAAGCTACCCTGTAAATACGATCTG
>JAIFLC010000087.1 GCA_020049295.1 Bacteroidota bacterium | reverse complement strand
AACCGCAAGGTCGATTGGTAGTAATTACTTACCATTCGCTTGAAGATAGATTGGTGAAGAATTTTATTAAAAGTGGTTTGTTTGAGGGCGAGGCTGAGAAAGATTTTTTTGGTAATACCAAAACTCCTTTTGTTGCGGTTAATCGAAAAATTATTGTTCCGACCGATAAAGAAATAGAAGAAAACAACAGAGCACGAAGTGCCAAATTAAGAATAGCTGAACGTGTATAATGAGCAAGGAAACAGAACATATCGAGTTTGTTGAAGAAAAGAAAGAATCGAAAAAAGCTAAAAAAGGTTCGATTAAAGATGTTCTGGATGGGTCAGTGCTTACTAACGAATGGTTTGTAAAGCAATTACCCTATATTATTTTTCTGGTGGTGCTGGCTTTTATTTATATCGGTAATCGCTATCATGCTGAAAAAATAGTTAGACGAAACATTGAGTTACAGAAAGAAATTAATGATTTAAGGGCAGAATCGATTACTACGGCGGCTGAACTAATGCTTATAAGTAAGCAGTCAGAAGTTGCAAAACAAGTAAAAAAGAGAGGTCTTGATTTGGAAGAATCACTTGTACCACCAAAGAAAATTGTAGTTAACTAATTATTACAGATGTCTTTAAAAAAAGAAATAGCATGGAGAGTTGGTTTAGTGTATGTGTTTATGCTATTACTTGGTATTGGTATTCTTGCAAAGGTACTTTATCTGCAAATTATTGAAGGGCCAAAATGGAGAGAGAAAGCTCAGATTTTGAGTCTTAAAGATATTACTATTGAAGCAAACAGAGGTGATATAATGGATACTGATGGCAGGTTGCTTGCAAGCTCAATACCTTTTTATGAAATACGAATGGATACTCGAAGCACCGGAATGGATAGTTATATGTTTAACAAAAAGATTGATTCCCTTGCGTTGTGTTTATCAAGATTATTTCGCGATAAGCCTGCTTCAGCCTATAAAAATGAAATAATTAAAGCTCGTAGAAATGGAGAACGATTTCATCTTCTTAAGCGAAGAGTAAGTTATATTCAACTTAAGGAAATGAGGAAGTTTCCAATTTTTCGAATGGGAACCAATAAAGGAGGTTTTATACCTATTCAAACAAATATGCGTATTCAGCCTCATGCTGGACTTGCATCCAGAACTATAGGTTATACCACACAAGGTGAAAGAGGAAATGTTGTGGGTATCGAAGGTGCTTTTGATAAGGAGCTTAGTGGAATTAATGGAATACGACTTATGCAACGCCTTCCTGGCAATGTTTGGATGCCAGTAAATGATGGTAACGAAGTTGAACCAAAAGATGGGATGGATGTGCTTTCAACTATCGATGTTAATATTCAGGATGTGGCTGAAAATGCATTGAGAAAACAACTCTCGAGACATAATGCTCATCATGGTTCTGCAATTTTAATGGAGGTTAAAACAGGCGAAATAAAAGCAATTGCAAATCTTGAAAAAAACAGTATTGGTGTGTATCGGGAAACTTATAATTATGCTATTGGCGAAAGTGCTGAGCCAGGATCAACTTTTAAATTAGCATCTATGATTGCCGTTCTTGAGGATGGATATATTGATCTGGACGATACGATCAATACTGGTAAAGGTGAAATCATGTATTATGATAAAAAAGTTATCGATACCAAAGAAGGCGGCCATGGAATGCTTACCGTGAAAGAGATTTTCGAGGTTTCATCGAATGTGGGTATTTCGAAAATAATTACTCGCTACTACAAAGGGAGTGAAGAGAAATTTATCAACCGCTTATATCGGATGAATTTAAATAGCAAAGTTGGAATAGATATTCGGGGTGAAGGTAATCCTGAAATTAAATTTCCTGATGATAAGTATTGGTCTGGTGTTTCTTTACCAATGATGTCTATTGGCTATGAAGTAAGAATGACTCCATTGCAGATTTTAACGCTCTATAATGCTGTAGCCAATAACGGGAGAATGGTTCGCCCACGACTTGTTAAAGAAATTAAGTTTCATGGTAATACCGTTAAAACCTTCGAGCCTGAAATTATCAATCAATCTATTTGTTCGCGATCAACCTTACGTAAAGTAAAAGAAATGCTCGAAGGAGTTGTTGAGAATGGAACGGCCAGTAACCTGAAAAATAAAACATATAAAATAGCCGGCAAAACGGGTACAGCTCAAATTGCACGTAAAGGAAAGGGATATAAAGAACAAGGCAGATTAAGTTATCAGGCTTCGTTTGTTGGATATTTTCCGGCTGAAAATCCGCAGTACTCATGTATTGTGGTTGTTAACTCACCATCGAATGATGTTTACTATGGCAACCTGGTTGCTGGTCCTGTATTTAAGGAAATAGCAGACAAAGTATATGCTACCAGTTTTGATATTCACGAAAGTGTTGAGGATATGGAGATAGCTGATAATGGTGAGTCTGTTTTGCCATATACCAAAAATAGCTATTATAAAGAATTAAGATATGTTTTGCGTCATCTTGATATTGAATATGAAGACGATGGTGTAAAAACCGATTGGGTTGTAACCAATAGAACTGATGAAGCAATTAGTTTAAAGAACAGAACTGTGATGAAAAACCTTATGCCCAATGTTGTGGGAATGGGATTAAAAGATGGATTGTTTATTCTTGAGAATGCTGGTTTATATGTCGATTTCAGCGGGAGAGGAAGTATTGTTCAGCAATCAATACCACCTGGATCTGTAATTCAAAGAGGTAATAGTGTTTGGCTTCAAATGTCAATTAATTAGTTTGTTAGATGAGAATATTGAGTGAAATATTGCAGTCGGTTTCTATTAAGAAAGTAATAGGAAATGTAGAAATTCCTTTTACTTCGATAGTTTTTGATTCAAGAAAAGTTAACCGTGGTTGTTTGTTTGTTGCAGTTAAAGGCACTCTTTCTGATGGTCATAAATATATCTCGTTGGCAATTGAAAATGGTGCTGCAGTTATTATTTGCGAAATAATCCCGACTGAAATAAACAAGGCTATTACATATATTCAGGTTGAAGATTCATCTAAAACTCTTGGCTTAATAGCGTCTGCTTTCTATAATTATCCATCACATAAACTAAAATTGGTAGGAATTACCGGAACTAATGGTAAAACCACAACAGCAACAGTTCTTTATCTTATGGTACGTCGATTAGGCTTCAGAGCAGGATTGCTTTCGACTGTACGCAACTATGTTGATGATTTTATGATTGAGGCTACTCATACAACTCCGGATGCTGTTGAGATTAATAAGTTGCTAAACGATATGGTTAATGCTGGTTGCGAATATTGTTTTATGGAGGTAAGCTCACATGCAATAAACCAGGAAAGAATTTCGGGATTGCGTTTTGCGGGTGGCTTATTTACGAATATCACACACGATCATCTTGATTATCATAAAACCTTTGCCGAATACATTAAAGCAAAGAAAAAATTCTTCGATGAGTTAAATCCTGAGGGTTTTGCGTTGGTAAATGCTGATGACAAGAATTCGGGTATTATGGTGCAAAATACAAAAGCCAAAACCAAAACATTCGCATTGCAATCGATGGCCGATTTTAGAGCAAAAATAATCGAAAATCATTTTGATGGTAGCCTTCTTTCAATTGATAATAGAGATGTATGGACTTTCTTTGTTGGTCGTTTTAATGCATACAATCTGCTTGGAGTATATGCTTCGCTTTATATGCTTGGATTTAACAAAGATGAAATTCTTACTGCCTTAAGCGAAATGAAACCTGTTGAAGGCCGCTTTGAGAGTTTCCGATCACCGAATGGAATAACGGCAATCGTTGATTATGCTCATACTCCCGATGCATTACTAAATGTGCTGAATGCCATAAATCAAATCCGTAATGATGATCAGAATGTAATTACTGTTGTTGGTGCTGGTGGCGATCGCGATAAAACCAAGCGACCCGAAATGGCTAAAATAGCTGCTCTCAATAGCAATAAAGTAATTCTTACATCCGACAATCCAAGGTCGGAAAATCCAGTAACCATAATTGAGGAAATGAAGGCAGGTGTGGATACTGTAAATATGAAAAATGTGCTGGCTATTACTGATCGTAAGGAAGCCATTCGCACTGCTTGCTTGCTTGCCAAAACAGGCGATGTAATTCTAATTGCAGGCAAAGGACACGAAACCTATCAGGAAATTAATGGAGTAAAACATCACTTTGATGATAGAGAAATAATAAATCAACTATTTAACGAACTATATAACTAATTGATATATGCTTTTTTACTTATTTGAACTGTTAGAAAAATTAAATTTCCCCGGAGCTGGAGTATTTCAATATATCTCGTTTCGCTCGGCGGCAACAATGATTACTTCATTGCTTATTGCATTGGTTTTTGGTAAGCGAATCATTAATTATTTGCGTAAAAAACAGATTGGCGAAGATATTCGCGATCTGGGGCTCGAAGGGCAAATGAGTAAAAAAGGTACTCCAACCATGGGCGGCGTCATTATTCTTGCATCCATAGTTATTCCTACCTTATTATTTGGTGATTTGAGGAATATTTATGTTCAGCTTATGCTTATCACTACGGTATGGCTTGGATTAATAGGATTTGCAGATGATTATATAAAAACATTCAGAAAAAATAAAAAAGGTCTTGCCGGGAGATTTAAAATTCTGGGTCAGATTGGTTTGGGATTAATCGTTGGCATTACTCTTTTTTTAAGTGATGATGTAATTATTCGCGAAAAAATTACAGAAAATAAAACTGAAGAAGTAGCTGCTCAGGTTATAGAGAGCAGAGATTATTCTGGTGATAAAATAATGATTTATACCAATGATCTTAAATCGACCAAAACGACAATCCCCTTTTTTAAAGATAATGAGTTTGATTATGCTTATCTGGTTTCATTCCTAGGCGAAAAGAGTCAACAGTATGCCTGGATTGTTTTTGTAATTATTGTGATTTTTATAATTACTGCTGTTTCCAATGGAGCAAATCTTACCGATGGGCTCGATGGCCTTGCAACAGGTACATCGGCAATTATAGGAACAACCTTAGGTGTTTTTGCATACCTCTCTGGTAATATTATCTATGCCGATTACCTTAATATAATGTATATACCGTTTACCGGCGAATTGGTTGTGTTTATGAGTGCATTTATAGGAGCAACAGTGGGTTTCTTATGGTATAATTCTTATCCGGCACAGGTTTTTATGGGTGATACAGGTAGTTTAACATTGGGTGGAATCATTGCTGTATTTGCAATTATTATCCGCAAGGAACTGTTAATCCCCATTTTATGCGGAATCTTCTTAGTTGAGAGTCTTTCGGTTATGATGCAGGTAAGTTATTTTAAATATACCAAAAGAAAATATGGCGAAGGTCGCCGAATATTTAAAATGTCTCCTTTACATCATCATTTTCAGATGAAAGGATATCCTGAACCCAAAATTGTAATGCGATTTATGATTGTTGGAATTTTATTAGCTGTAATTACTGTAGTTACATTAAAAATCAGATAACAGAAATGAGCAAACGAATTGTCATATTGGGTGCTGGCGAAAGTGGTGTAGGGGCTGCTATTCTTGCTAAAAAGAATGGCGAACAGGTATTTGTTTCTGATTTTGGAATGATTGCCGATAAATATAAACAGAAGCTTAACGAAATAACTGTGGAGTGGGAGGAAGGAAAACACACATTTGAAAAAATACTGAATGCTGATGAAATAATTAAAAGTCCTGGTATTCCTGAAAAAGTTGAAATAATTCGAAAGGCAATTGAAAAGGGGATTCCTGTTATTTCTGAAATAGAGTATGCTGCCAGATATTCTAAAGCTTT
This sequence comes from Bacteroidota bacterium, assembly GCA_020049295.1. Taxonomy (GTDB): domain Bacteria; phylum Bacteroidota; class Bacteroidia; order Bacteroidales; family UBA12077; genus UBA12077. Next base: position 10,231 of record JAIFLC010000087.1, on the reverse strand, counting down.
TAAAATTTGTATTACAGGTAGTAATGGAAAAACTACCACCACAACATTAATTCATTATATTTTAAAAACTTCCGGACTTAATGTGGGTATAGCTGGTAATGTAGGTCAAAGCTGGGCTCAACAAGTGGCTGAGTGCAATTATGATTATTATGTAATTGAGTTAAGTAGTTTTCAGCTCGATGGAATGTACAATTTCAAAGCTGATATTGCCATTTTAATGAATATCACTCCCGATCATCTCGATCGATACAATGGAATGCAAGGTTATACTGATTCCAAAATGAGGATTATTCAGAATCAGACATCGGCCGATTATTTTATTTATTGCGCCGATGATGAAGTTACAAAACACGAAGTTGCAAAAAGATCCATTGAGGCAAAAATGCTTCCATTTTCACTAAAAGAAAGATACACCGAAGGTGCATTTATAGATAACGACCAAATAATTATTAAACATCATAATAACGAGTTTACTATGTCAATACTTGATCTTGCTTTAAAAGGGCAGCATAATACCTATAATTCTATGGCTGCCGGAATTGCCTCGCAGGTGCTAAAAATCCGCAAGGAAGTTATTCGCGAATGTCTGAGTAACTTTCAGGGTGTAGAGCATCGCCTGGAGCATGTGCTTAAGGTGCATGGCATTGAGTTTATAAACGACTCAAAAGCAACAAATGTGAATTCAACGTGGTATGCACTCGAAAGTATGCCACAAGGTTTAATCTGGATTGTCGGTGGCATAGACAAGGGGAATGATTATTCCTCATTGGAAGAACTGGTACGTAAGAAAGTAAAAGCGATCATTTGCCTGGGTAAAGACAATTCAAAGATTCATAAAGCATTTGGTGCAATTGTCGAAACTATGGTTGATGTACAATCAGCATCAGATGCAGTTAAAACGGCATATTACCTTGCCCGAAATGGAGATACCGTTTTGCTTTCGCCGGCATGTGCCAGTTTCGATTTATTCGATAATTACGAAGATCGTGGTCGACAGTTTAAACAGGCAGTTAAGGATTTATAATTTGTAGAGTTATCAAAAGTGCTTGAATAGTATGCGAGTAAGAGAGATTTTTGCTAAGTATTTTAAAGGCGACAAAGTCGTTTGGGGAGTGATTATTGCACTTTCGATATTTTCATTGCTCGCCGTTTATAGCTCTACAGGTACCTTGGCTTACAAATACCAGGAGGGAAATACGTTTTATTATATCATGAAGCATTTTACCTTGTTATTATTTGGCTTAGGGATGATCTTTGTTACTCATATGATTCCTTATAAATACTATTCACGTTTATCTCAAGGCTTATTGTATCTGTCTATTTTCCTTCTTGCTATTACATTGGTATTAGGAACAAGTTTAAACCAGGCAACGCGATGGTTAACCTTACCTGGAATAGGTTTAACAATCCAAACATCCGATCTTGCTAAATTAGCCTTAATAATGTATTTAGCACGAGTTTTGTCTCTTCGCCAAGATAAAATTGATGATTTTAATGGTTTTATTGTTAATCTGATTTTGCCTGTAGTTGCTGTTTGTGGACTTATTATGCCGGCAAACCTATCAACAGCTCTTATGTTGTTTGTTGTCTCATTTGTTTTGATGTTTATTGGTCGGGTTAAGATTAAGTATTTATTAATTGTTGGTGTTGTTGGAATTATGATTGTTGCCTTGGTAATTACGGGTATTGTTGTTTCTGGTAAAAAAGGACGTGTATCAACATGGCAACACCGAATTGAAAATTTTATAAGCGGCGAGAGTGGTGAAAATTTTCAGGCCGAACAGAGTAAAATAGCCATTGCCTCTGGAGGTATTTTTGGTAAAGGGCCCGGAAATAGCACTCAACGTAACTTTTTACCGCATCCATACTCCGATTTTATTTATGCTATTATTATCGAAGAATACGGATTTATCGGTGGTATGATTGTTTTGTTTTTATATCTGTTTTTGCTCTTTCGGGCAGGTGTTATTGTCCGGAAAACTACAAGAACATTCGCTGCATTTTTATCAATAGGATTAGCGATCAGCCTTACATTTCAGGCGCTTATAAATATGGGCGTTGCAGCAAGTGTTTTCCCTGTAACAGGACAAACATTACCTCTGGTTAGTATGGGTGGTTCATCTATTTTATTTACTGGATTTGCTTTTGGAATTATTTTAAGTGTTAGCAGAAGTATTGAAGAAGAAGGCAAGGAGCAAGCTAACGAAGGATCAGAAAAAAATAAGGAAATTGAAAATGAGTAAAAATATTATCATAAGTGGTGGCGGTACAGGAGGACATATATTTCCTGCTATTTCTATTGCTAATGCATTAAAGTTAATTGATCCCGATTGTACTATTTTATTTGTTGGTGCATTAGGTAAAATTGAAATGGAGAAAGTACCGGCTGCTGGATATAAAATAATTGGTTTGCCTGTTGCGGGATTACAACGAAAAATTACATTAAAGAATTTCAATGTTATCGTTAAATTGATTAGGAGCCTGAAAATATCAAAACAAATTATTAAGGATTTCCATCCCGATGTAGTTGTTGGTGTTGGCGGTTATGCCAGTGGTCCTGTTTTATATATGGCGAATAGAAAAGGTATTCCTACATTAATTCAGGAACAGAACTCTTATGCCGGTGTAACTAACAAGTTGCTTGCAAAAAAAGCGCGTAAAATTTGTGTTGCCTACGAAGGAATGGAAAAATATTTTCCCAAAGAAAAAATTATACTTACTGGAAATCCTGTACGTCAGGATTTACTAAATAAAATGAATAGCAAAGATGAGGCTTTCGATTATTTTGGATTGCAAAATAAACCTACAATTCTTGTAATCGGGGGAAGCTTGGGCGCAAGAACAATCAACCAAAGTATAATTGGCGGTCTTGATAAACTAGGAACTTCAACGGTACAAGTATTATGGCAAACGGGTAAATATTATCATACAAATGCTCTTGAAGCAAATAGCAGCAAGGGATATGCTAATATTAAAGTGATGGATTTTATTACCCGAATGGATTTGGCATATGCATGTGCCGATATTATTATTTCACGAGCCGGTGCTGGAACCATTTCAGAGCTTTGTCTTGTTGGTAAACCTGTTATCTTGGTGCCATCACCCAATGTTGCTGAAGATCACCAAACCCAAAATGCACTTGCTTTAGTAAATAAAAATGCAGCTATTTTGGTTAGAGATGCTGAAGCTCAGGAAAAACTTGTTCATGAAGTTTTGAAACTGGCTGAAAATAATGAACGAAAGAATGAATTAGCTAAAAATATTTCTCAAATGGCACTATATGATTCTGCCAAAACTATTGCTGAAGAAGTAATTAAATTAATTCAAAAATGATACAGGACATAAAAAACATATATAATGTCTATTTTGTGGGTATTGGTGGTATTGGGATGAGCGCCATAGCCCGCTATTTTAAAAGCCATGGTAAAAATGTTGCTGGTTACGATAAAGTTTCAAAACCGCTTACTGACGAATTGGAAAAAGAAGGAATAAAAATCCATTTTGAAGACGATATCAAGAATATCCCTTCTGATTTTTTAAATAAAGAAATTACGCTGGTTATATATACACCAGCAATTCCAAAGGATCATAAAGAGCTTAATTATTTTATTTCTAATGGATTTGACATTAAAAAACGTTCCGAGGTTCTGGGTTTGCTTACAAAAACTAATTTCAGTTTGGCAGTTTCCGGAACTCATGGCAAAACTACGATCAGCACAATGCTTGCCCATTTATTAAGGCAATCACGTATTGGTGGAAATGCATTTTTGGGTGGAATTTCAAAAAACTATAAAACAAACTTGCTGGTCGATCCTGAAAGTAAATATATGGTGGTTGAAGCTGATGAGTTTGACAGATCATTTTTACATCTTTATCCAAAAATGGCTGTAATATCTGCTGTTGATGCTGACCATCTTGATATTTATAAAAATCGCGAAAGCGTTGTTGATTCGTTCAGGCAATTTGCTGGTCAGATACAACCGGGAGGAACCCTTTTAATTAAAAAAGGAATCGATTTTACTCCTCCACAAAGAGATGATTTAAAAGTTTATACTTATTCTATCAAGGAACAAGCTGATTTTACAGCGCAAAATATCCGACTTGAAAATGGATTGTACACATTTGATTTTATTGGAGCAATCGAAAAAATTGAAAACCTTAAACTGGGTGTTCCTGGATTACTAAATGTAGAAAATGCAGTTGCAGCAATTGCTATGGCTCTTCTTGCAGGTGTTAAAGATGATGAGATTTTTAATTCTCTTGATAAGTTTAAAGGGATTCAGCGCAGATTCGATATTCAGATTAATACTGATAAACTTGTTTATATCGATGACTACGCTCATCATCCAGAGGAGCTTAAAGCAGCAATAACATCTGCAAAGCAATTGTTTAAAAACAAAAAGATAACAGGCATATTTCAACCACATCTATATTCAAGAACTAAAGATTTTGCATTGGAGTTTGCTCAAAGTCTCGATTTACTTGATGAAATTATCTTGTTAGATATTTATCCCGCACGCGAGGAACCTATTCCGGGAGTTACATCTGAAATTATTTTTAAAAATATTAAAAACAAATATAAAACATGTTGCTCAAAAGGCGAATTGCTTAATATCCTTAAAACGAAGAAACCAATGGTTTTAATGACCATGGGCGCTGGTGATATTGATGAATTTATTGAACCAATAAAAAGATTGTTTTCAAAATAATAATGCAGATAATTAAAAACATATTGATTTGGGGTTTATTGATTGCTTACCTGGTTGTCGCCATGAGCTTTGCGAGCGAACGACGAAAAAAAGTTGTTTGTACGGATATTAAAGTTTTCTTGGTTGATGGTACTGAAAATAAGTTTGTTACCGAGGACGAAATAAAAAATTTGCTGAATAAGAAGGATAACAGTGTCATGGGGATCAAAATAAATGAGATAAATACCCAGGAAATTGAAGAGAAAATTAGAAAGAACGGAGCTATAAGGAAAGCTGAGGTTTATGTTACAGCAAATGGTGATGTGAGAGTTGATATTGCTCAACGTAATCCTATGTTCAGGGTAATTAATAAAAAAAGGCAAAGTTATTATATTGACGAAGAAGGTAAAAAAATGCCTTTATCAAGAAAATATACAGCCCATGTACTTGTGGCCAGTGGAAATATTGTTGAACACTTTGAGTTGAACAAAACAATTGATATACTCTGCGACCAGAAAGATGTGGAGACACCTAAGAATTATGTTATCTGTGATCTCTATGTGTTGAGCAAATTTATATGTGATAGTGAGTTTTGGCGATCGCAGGTTGAACAGGTATATGTGAATAGCGATAATGAGTTTGAACTTATTCCTCGAGTTGGTGCTCATCAGATTATATTCGGATCAATCGAGAATTATGAGAAGAAATTCAGAAATCTTAAAATATTTTATGAAAAAGGACTAAATAAGGTAGGTTGGAATAATTACACAAAAATAAATTTAAAGTTTGATAACCAGATAATTTGTACTAAAAGATAAATAATTATGAGTAATAAAACTGATTTTGTTGCAGCCATAGACATAGGTACAACTAAGATTGTAGCTATAGTAGGCAAGAAAAAAGAAAATGGTAAAATCGAAATTCTTGGTATGAGCACTACTCCATCTAAAGGAGTAAAACGAGGTATAGTGCTTAACATCGAAGAAGCTGTAAATTCAATCCAAAAAACAGTCGAAGATGTTAAGTTTACTATTGGCGAAGAAATTACTGATGTTTTTGTTGGTATTGCAGGACAGCACATCAAAAGCATCAAGAATCGCGGATACATTAATCGAGATTCTTACGATGAAGTAATTACCAAACAGGATATCGATAAATTAATCCAGGACATGTATAAAATTCCAATCGATATTGGTGAAGAAATAATACATGTATTACCTCAGAACTTTATTGTTGATAGCGAAACAGGTGTTAAAAATCCTGTAGGTATGTATGGTAAGAGAGTTGAAGCTAATTTTCATATCGTAGTTGGACAAATTGCTTCGGCTCGCAATATTAGCAAATGTATTAATAAAGCAGGTCTGCAATTAAATCAACTGGTACTCGAACCATTGGCTTCTTCAGATGCTGTTCTTACTGATGACGAAAAAGAGGCTGGTGTTGCATTGGTCGATATTGGCGGTGGTACAACAGATATTGCAGTTTATTATGACGATATTATTAGACATACAGCTGTTATTCCAGTTGGAGGCGATGTAATTACAAATGATATTAAAGAGGGTTGTTCTATTTTATTACGACAGGCAGAACTGCTTAAAACACAGTATGGCTCAGCTTTAGGTGATTTAGCTAAAGACGAAGAAGTAGTTTCAATCCCTGGAATAGCCGGTCGCGAACCTAAAGAAATATCTTGTAAAAGTCTGGCATATATTATTCAATCAAGAATGGAAGAAATTCTTGATCTTGTAATTTATCAAATTGAAAATTCGGGTTATTTCGAAAAATTAAGTGCCGGTATTGTAATTACTGGTGGAGGTGCTTTGCTTAAGCATTTACCCGCATTGGTTAAATTTAAAACCGGAATGGATGTCCGCATCGGATATCCAACTGAAAATCTCTCAACTGAAAATATGAAAGATGTTAATCATCCAATGTATGCAACTAGTGTAGGATTAATTTTGAAAGGGTACGACTATATCGAAAAAAGCGGAACTTACAAAAAACCCGAATTAAAGAAAAAAGTTGAGGAAGTAACTAAAGAAGAAGTGAAGGAGGTTTTTGAATTTGATGAGGATAAACCAGCCGAAACAAGAGATCCAAAAGATCCAAAAGGTAGTTTAATGTCAAATATAAAAAGAGTATTTACTGATATTTTCGATGAGAGTGGTGCAGACATGTAGCTTTCATGGTAATAATCAATACGATTTAGAAATTGGTAAAACAAAAGAGTATGATGGACGAATTAATAAATTTCGATTTACCCGTTGACCGATCATCTATAATTAAAGTTATTGGTGTTGGTGGCGGTGGAAGCAATGCAGTTAATCATATGTTCCGGAAAGGAATAAGAGATGTTAACTTCGTTGTTTGCAATACTGATGCTCAGGCGCTCATTAATAGTCCCGTGACTGTTAAAATTCAGCTGGGAGAATCGCTCACCGAGGGTCGTGGTGCTGGAAATAAACCAGAAATTGGCCGTCAGGCTGCCATCGAAAATATTCAGGATGTTATTGATGTACTGAATAAAAATACAAAGATGGTATTTATTACTGCCGGTATGGGTGGTGGAACTGGGACTGGTGCAGCTCCAATAATTGCAAAAGCAGCAAAAGAACTCGGGTTACTTACTGTTGCTATTGTTACAATTCCATTCCGGTTCGAGGGTGATCGAAGGATTAATCAAGCGATTGAGGGAATTAGTGAAATCGAAAAATATGTTGATTCATTGCTGGTTATAAATAATGAAAAGCTTCGCGAAGTATGCGGTAACCTTAGGTTTTCGGAAGCATTTCAATATGCAGACAATGTGTTGGCTACTGCTGCAAAAGGTATTGCCGAGATTATTACCGTTCCTGGATATGTTAATGTTGATTTTGCCGATGTCGAAACGGTACTTACAAAAAGCGGTGTGGCATTAATGGGTACAGGTATAGCCGAAGGCGAAAACAGAGCAGTAAAAGCGGTTCAGCAAGCGCTTACATCTCCATTGCTTAACGATAATGACATTAAGGGAACAGAGAATATACTTTTAAATATTACATCAGGGCATAATGAAATTACGATGGATGAAATTGGCGAAATTGCCGATTATGTCAATAGTGAAGTAGGATCAAGTCCGAATATTATTTGGGGTACAGGTTATGATGAGAAATTGGGTGATAAAATAAGTATTACCATTATTGCTACTGGATTTAAAAGCAATAGCATTCCTGAGCTTTATGCGAAAAAAACAGGTAAGCGTACAATTACTTTAACCGACTCAATGGCTCACGAAGTAAAACGAACTCCTTTGGTAAGAGTCGAAAATCAATTTGCATTGCAGCGTGATGAAAGTTTAGATTTTACTCAGAGAACAATCGATTTTGATATTAAAACTGAAAAAACAAAAGAAAGCTTAATAATCCTCGATGAGCCTGAAAATGAAACGGGTGTAACGGTGGAAACCAAAAAATCAGATATTCAAAAGAAATTGCAGGAATCGCGTGAAAGGATGAAGGAACGACGAATGGATGCATCAAAAATAAACGAAAATATCGATGAGTTTGAAAACGAACCTGCCTATAAAAGAAAAAACCTGAAAATTGATCAGCCAATTCACTCCCAGGATTCAAAAGTTTCAAGGTATTCGCTCGAAGATGATGATGATTTTACCATACGTTTAAATACAAATAATTCATATTTACACGATAATGTAGATTAAAATCTTTAAATTAAATACAATTATGAGCCTAACAACACAAATAGATCAGGATATTAAGCAAGCCATGTTGGCTCGCGAAAAAGAAAAACTCGAAGCACTAAGAGGTATTAAGTCAGCAATTCTATTGGCAAGAACCGAAAAAGGTGGTTCTGATGAAATTTCAACAGAAGTAGAAGTAAAATTACTTCAGAAATTAGTTAAACAAAGAAAGGATTCAGCAGCAATTTATCAGCAACAAAACCGCAAGGATCTAGCCGATAAGGAGCTATTCGAAGTGGGCATTATCGAAAAATACCTACCCGAACAAATGAGCGACGAAGAACTTACTAAAATAGTTAAAGCTGCCATTGAACAAACAGGAGCTAAAAGTATGGCCGAAATGGGGAAAGTAATAGGAATCGTTTCAAAACAATTGGCTGGAACGGCTGAGGGTAAAGCGATTGCCGATAAAGTAAAATCATTACTCGGCTAAAGAATACCAAAAACATTTTTGTAAACTTATTTTTTTACATGAAATTAGAAAAACCCTTTATGTATAGGTTTGTTATATTCGTATTGTTGATATTTTATTTTATAAGTTTTTCCAATGCACAAGATGAAGAGGAGAGAGATCGGTATAATTACGATCTAAGTCTTAATTATGGCATTTTCCCCTCGATTACTTCCGACGAACTTAAACCAGAACTATTTGGAAATGTAGTTAGTGTCGATTTTGCTTATTTCTTTCATAATCGTATAGGTTTCAGGACAGGATTTGCATCGATAAATAATATTGAGGGAACAGATGGTTTTTATAGTATTCCGATTATGTTTGCCTATCGATCAAAAGTGCAACGCGATTTTTATATTGGTGGTAATATCGATTCATTTGGTGATTTGATTTTTAAAATCATCCTCGGACTTATTCCCAAACATGCAGAGTATAATATAGGTTTTAATCTTGGATATATTAATCCTGATAATAATCTTGGTTTGGTCAGTTATAATGGCGGGCCATATTATAAAGAGGGATTTTTAACCCAAAATCGTTTTTACACATCCGCTGATGCCGGTTTGCGATTGACTTATCGTATTTATCGATTTGGTGTTGTTCTTTCACCATCGGTTAGTTATGTAATGACAAACAATTTTGAATTTTACTCTGAGCAGGGTTCTAACAATGGCTACTCTCCAGATTGGTTTTTGAAAATGACTATTGGACTTTCGTATAGATTTTAAGACTAGGCTCTATAAGGATTATAAACACTCGTAGAGTTCTAAAGGTTATTTTCTTTCAAAAGGAATATAATGTTTTCAAAATTATTTGTAATTATGCGATGTGTTTTGCATATCTAATTTATGAAAAAAGTACTTTTAATAAATTCAAATATAGAAATTCTTCCTTATCCTGTAGCTCCTCTAGGAATAGCGATGGTGGCAACATCCTTAAAAGACGAGTTTAATGTTGGGGTTTTTGATTTTGCATTTAATTCAACTGAAAGCCTTTTAAAACATACAAAAGAGTTTAATCCTGATTTTATAGGTATTGGCCTTCGTAATATCGATAATGTTACTATGCGAAAAGCAAAATGGTATATCGAGGAAATACGAAAGCAGATTGTTGAGCCATTACAACAGAATTTCACTATTCCAATAATAATTGGTGGTAGCGGTTTTAGCATTGCAGCCAATGAATTACTTGAATATTTTAATCTCAAATTTGGTATTGTTGGTGAGGGCGAAACTACGTTTAAAGAATTTCTAAAAAGATATTTTTCGGGATTAGATTATTCTGAACTAGAAAATCTGATAACTAAAAATAAAAAGCAAGTCGGAGTTTTTAATCCTATCAGGGGTGAGCTTA
>JAIFLC010000062.1 GCA_020049295.1 Bacteroidota bacterium | reverse complement strand
AGCTTTGTCTAATGCTCGTATTTGAGTAGATCCGTAAATATCGATATAGTAATTATTTAAAAGGATTGAAGGTGTTTTGCGGGTTGAATATCCCCAGAAATTAGCAAACGTGCAATGGTAAAATTCATATGAACCACCTATTGTTAATGCTGCTGTAAATTGCCCACAATTAGCAAAAAGAGTATTAAATGCTTCAACGGTTGATCCTTGAGCATACAAACCCGCAGATGTCATATTTTCAATTTTACAATTTGCTAATAGTAATGTTGGCTTATCTAAATTTGCAAGTGTATCAACCTGAATGCCAATAATAGCATTTCTAATGTTGGTAAACTCTAACACATGGTCCTTACTACCAGGCAGCAACCAAATGCCATCCCATTGACCTGGTATATTTTTGTAAAGCGGTTCTAATCTATCACCTGAAAACTCAATTGGATTATTAAAAGTTCCATTGGCAATTAAGGTGCCTGCTACAAACATTCTCGAATTATTGTGAAAATGCAGTTTAACACCTGGTTCAATTGTTAATATGCTACTGGTATCAATAAAAAGGTAGTTATAAATTAAATAGGGTTTATCGTTTACCCATGTTTCTGTTTGAATAATTTTACTATTCATAATATGAACATCTTGTCCCCAGGCAACAAGTTTAACATCCTGGTAATTATTATTTACAAAAAACTGAATAGAATCTTTAACTACCAATGGCAAGTTATTGTTTGTGGGATCAATATTTACTTCAACAAATATATATATACTGTCTTTAGAACGTAATTCAATATTATATAAAGAAACTCCACTATGTCCATCAATATTAATCCGATATGGAGAGGAGATGCCTCCAGCAAGATTTATAGATGAAATTTTTATTGTTTTAGAATATGGATTTTTAACTATTAATTTTCTGGTTGAGGACCCAATTGTAGTAAAAACAGTATCAAAAATTACGGTATCATTTGAGAATCGAAGTGATGCATCTGATTTCGAATAGAATTGCTCTTCCTCACACGAAAACAACAAATAAAAAAATAAGATGAAGAATAATTTTAATACCGTTTTCATTTAATAAGATTATATGCCACGAAATAACATAAAATTAACGATAGAATTAAAGTAAAATTTTAAGAAATTTATTTTTAATGAATTTTTATTTTATCTTAGATGCTGAATTTAAATATTTGATTACTTTTGTTATTATTAAAAAACCATTTTGTTTTAAAGATTTCTCAATTTCTTTAACCTAATATGAGAGTACTAAAAGCAACTACTGATAATGTTCTCGAAGTAATGTACTTATTACAGCATTGTATTGAGGATTTTAACAATAATAGTGTATATCAGTGGAATATTGCTTATCCTGACTATTATCGATTAATTACTGAAGCTGAAAAGGGTTCACTCTACATAATTAAACATAAAGGCGTATGTATAGGAACTATTACTCTTAGTGAAGAACAAGATTCAGTTTTTGAAAGCGTATCGTGGAAGAATAATACCGATAAGTTTATTATTATTAAAAGAATAGCTGTATTTCCATCATGGCAAAAAATGGGGGTAGGTAAAAAACTAATTCAGTTTGCCGAAGAGTTTGCTAAGGATAATAATTATAAATCAATCAGATTAGATGTTGCAAGTTCGAGCGAATCACTGATTAAACTTTATCAAAGCATTGGGTATATTTATACAGGTGATATTCATTATCCAAAACAAAAAGAACCATTTAAGTGTTTAGAAAAGATAGTTTAGAAAAGGAGGTTAACAACTCCTTTTTTTATTAATTAAAAGTCCGGATTTCTCCGGACTCTATAGGGAAGCAAATTTGAAATAATCAACATAAAACCCTAAACTAAAATAATCATCAATAATTAACCTTTTTCTATTTAACCTCTAAAAAATTTACCCAAAAACATTAAAGAATAATTTGCTCTCCCCTGTAAAAGTCAAGTATTTTTGATCTAAAAATAAATTCATATTTAGCCTGTAAAGCGTCCGATTTAGTTTTAATTAAACTATTCTTAGCTGTTTTATATTCAAGTATATCTACTAATCCAACCTGATATTTTTGTTCTGTATATCTGAATGCTTCTTCCATTGATTCTACTGCTTGAGTATTTGCCTTATATCTTTCTAAGGCTGCTGTAGCTTGTGTTCTGGCTTGCTGTATGCTTTTGTAAAGGTTTTGTTTTTGCAAATCCAATGATAGTTTTGAGTCGTTTACCATTATTTTTGATTGGCTAATATTTGTTGCTGTTCTCCATTTATTAAAAAGAGGTATACGCAAAGCAAGGTAAACAACGTTACTAGCATTATCGTTTATTTGATCCATGTATGGATAGGATGATGCATAATTGGTATTTGAAATATAACCAAAAACATCTTCACCACCAGCAGTTTCTCCAATTGGGTATGATGAAAGTGTAGGTGCTGAGCTACTTTCAACTTTTCGGGTCAATTCATTATATCGTGAACTATATTGATATCCAAGAGATAATGTTGGACTTATATTACCGTAAGCAATAGAAAGACCTCTTTCTGAGCTTTTTAATCCATATTCAGCACTTTTTATTTCTGGCAAAACTCCAAGTGCATCATTATATATTGTATTTATATCAGCAAATTCTGTGGTAAGAACTAATTCTAATTTTTCTGGAGTTTTTATTTCAAATCCTTCAGTAGTTTCCAGATTAAGTAACTGAGATAAATTTAGGTATGAAATTTTAAGATTATTCTCGGCATCAATTAGCGCTGCTTTTTCTCCGGCAGCTTGTGCTTCAATCTGCAATAAACTACCTCTGGCTGCATTTCCTATTTCAACAAGCTTTTTAGTTTTTTCAACTTGCACTAAAGTTATTTCAAGTTGTTGTTTTGCGTTATTAAAGAGTTCCTTGCTCAATAATATCTGTAAATATGCAGTAGCAACATTAAGTGTAATATCATTTTTAACTTTATCAACTCCTTCAAGTTGAACCATTAGATCAAGTTTGTTCTTTCGAATTGTATTAAATGTTTGTAATCCATTAAATAAGTTTACTTCGGATGAAATGGATAAATTACCACCCTGAAATGATTCATTTACATAGGCGTAAGTTTCATAGTTTATTGCTTTCCCCGAATTTAAATAATGCTGTCCGTTCGCATTAAGACTGGGCAATATTTCCATTTTCGATTGGAAATACGTTTTTTCTGAAATATTGGCAGATAGTTCATGACGCTTAACCTGAATATTATTTGCAATTGCATAATTTATGCATTCCTCAAGAGACCATTCTTTTTGTGCCTGTATTGATAAAGTAAGTGTTGTAAAAAGAAAGATTAGTAGAGCAAATTTTATTGATTTCATTGAAAATAATTTATTTATTAAACAGATTTTGATTTACACATACTATGCCAAATAAGGTAATCGTATGTTTTTCAAAGCAATATCAAATTTATAATTGAGTTCCAGTTCGTTAATTGTGAACGATATTGTAACAATAGCTGTTCGATTCTGAACATATTTTATAAAAAATAAAATTACGTTAAAAAAACGATTATTTGAAAATACATAGCGATAATTTGGAAATACCTTACGATAAAAAAGTCAGCATAAAAGTGATGTGTGATAATAATATTTTAGCACCATAATATAATTTCAAAAGATTTAAATCGTAGAAATGAAAAAACTAATTCAAACAATCAGAAATAGAATTATATCAGAACAAACCATCGATCTTGGTGTTATTATTTTGTTTTCTATTGTTACACTTGTTTTTCTAATTTCATTTATAAGAATTTATTTCTAATTGTTTTTAATATGCGGCTAGTTAAAAATGCCATTATACTAGGTTAAATGAACAGAATCGATATCCAAGTTAAACCAAAGGCTTCAGAAGAAATAATAGATATTGAACTATATCTGAAGATTTATTCAACTCCAGAGGGTGTTGTTCATCATTGGTTATCAGGAGTTAAAAGTCCATATAGAGTAGAGGTTATTACAAATAATGAGCAAATGATACCTCCAGAGAATATAATTAAAGATTTAAGAATTTCAACTAGCGAATTTGAGATTGCTGATCAGGTAATGACAAAACTTTACGAAAAAAGAATTCTTCAATTGCACAATTATTAAACACTAAATTAATATAAAATGTACAGAACCATTTGGAAAAATTGTCAGAAATCTGTTTGCCAGCTCACATTTTTTAGTGTTTCAGGCATTAAACTAGTTTCAATTACTGGTTTTAAAGCAAATGGCGAGTATATTATTACTGATGAATATATTTATAAGATATATAAAGCATCCGAAGTTCAAATTCGTTTTGTAACTGAAGATGGAGTATCTGAATCTGCAATGGTTAGAATTTCTATGGCAGAGCTTAAACAGAGAATGATTAGAAGCCTATCAAAAGATAAGATTCCATTTGCTGCAATACTTGCAGATTTTAATGAGTTTAAGCAAATACCTTCATTAAAAATGAGCTTATCGGATACTTTTGAGATAGGACAACCTATTGCTCTCCTTGGTTATCAGCTTGAGAAAGAATCCCTGGCGATTAAACAAGGTATAATCACATCATCAATGCTAACTGATAATGGTTATAAATATCTTCAGATAGATTCCTCTGTAAAACAAGGTAATTCAGGAGCTCCGGTAGTAAATGCAGAAACTTCTGAAGTTATTGGTATTATTGGTCACAGACTGGCCGCTATAACTCAATCGCATAAGCGAATGAAGCAGATAATAAATAAAAACCTTGCTATTCTGAAAAAATCGCAGGGTAAATTTAATGTCGAAGAAATTGATCCAATTCAGGTACTGATTGCAAATCAGAATCAAATAAAACATATTGCAAATGAAATTTACAAATCAGCAAGTATGCGAGTTGGTTACGCTTTAGATATTAAAAATGTTCAAGAACTTTTTGATGAGTACATTGATGTAGAAATTTCGAGGTCAAATCTCGAGTTTCGAATTGATGCATAGTTCCTTAATGTAAGATGGTTTAGGTTTAAAAATGTTTGACGGGAAACTGTCAAACATTTTTTTTATGTGTTTGTTTTATTATTACTTTGTATATTATTAATAAGCAGAAATTTAAATACAACATCAGATGGAAACAAATATAATACTTGATTTTATTAAAGGGATAGAGCTATTTAAAGGACTTGATAATAATGAATTAAACATTCTCAGTGAAAGCATGCAGGAGAAAAAATATCCAAAAGAATCATTGCTTTTTGAAGAACATGGACCAAGGAAAGATATTTTTATTATTTATTCTGGAGAGGTAGAATTGTTTAAAACGATTCATTTTGGAGCCGAAACCAAACTATCGCAATTTAGTAAAGGAGATTTTTTGGGCGAAGGTTCTTGGGCAGATGATTCTCCCCATTCAACTACAGCAAGAGCCATTGAAGACACAACTGTTTATAGCATAAATCGTAATTATTTTGATGAGAATGGACCTGCAGCAGTAAAAATCTTTAGTAATATAGCAAGAGTTATTTCGCGACGAATGCGTTATTCGAATAACCGAATGTTAAATGTTGCTGCTCAATACGAGTCAGGCAGAACAAGAAGAGAACATGATTTGCTGGGCGAGCGTGATGTTCCGAACGAATATTTGTATGGCGTTCAAACCATGAGAGCAATTGAAAACTTTAACATTAGTGGTATAACTCTTAATTTTTATCCTATTATAATTCAGGCCATTTCGATGGTAAAGTTGGCTGCTACTCAAGCAAATTTGGAGCTAGGTTTAATAGAACAGTCAGTTGCCAATGCAATAATACAGGCTTGCAACGAACTTATTAATGGCAAATTTCATAATCATTTTATTGTTGATATGATACAGGGTGGAGCAGGTACATCTACCAATATGAATGCTAATGAGGTTATTGCCAACCGTGCACTAGAAATCTTAGGTCATGAGCGAGGTCAATATGAGTTTTGTCATCCCAACAATCATGTAAACTTATCGCAATCAACAAATGATGCTTATCCAACATCTGTTAAAATAGCTATTGTAAAAAGCAATTACAAATTGATTTCAGTTTTGCAGGAATTGATTGAATCATTCTATGTAAAATCAAAAGAATTTAACCAAATTATTAAAATGGGCAGAACTCAATTGCAAGATGCTGTTCCTATGACCCTTGGTCAGTCATTTGAAGCATATGCAGTTACTTTAGAAGAAGAAATTGAACGATTACTGCAAAATGCCAATTTGTTTTTAGAGGTTAATATGGGTGCTACCGCAATTGGAACAGGAATTAATTCAGAACCTGAATATGCAGAGAAAGTTATAAGACATCTCAGAAAAATTTCGGGATTAAATGTAGTAAATGCAAAGAATCTTGTTGAAGCGACCCAAGATACAGGCGCGTTTGTAATGTATTCATCTGCATTAAAACGATTAGCAGTTAAATTGTCTAAAATTTCGAATGATTTACGTTTGTTATCATCCGGTCCACGAACGGGTATTCATGAGATCAATTTACCTCCAATGCAGCCAGGTTCATCGATTATGCCAGGCAAGGTTAATCCGGTTATACCTGAGGTAGTAAACCAGATTGCTTTTAAAGTAATAGGAAACGATTTGACAGTAACAATGGCAGCTGAAGCTGGACAGCTCGAATTAAATGTTATGGAACCAGTTATTGTTCAAAGTATTTTTGAATCGATAGAAATGCTGATTAATGGAATGAAAACCTTTAAATACAGATGTATTGATGGAATTACAGCAAATGAAAAACATTGTCGTGATTTGGTATTAAACAGCATTGGGATAGTAACAGCGCTGAATCCTGCGTTGGGTTACGAAACCTGTTCGATGCTTGCAAAAGAAGCCCTACAGAATGATAAAAGCGTTTATGATCTTGTTTTGGAAAAGAAATTATTGTCAAAATCAGAGCTAGATGATTTGCTTAAGCCTGAAAATATGATAAGCCCGCAAAGAATGAAGAAGAGGTAGCTAATTAAAAGTTTTAATCTGTATCAATATCTTTCAAGATTTTCTCGACCTCAGTTTCGGTTTCGTGAAGTTTCTTTTTGCAGAAAGCGATAAGGGTTGAAACGTGCTTTACCTTCGTTGATAAATCATCAACATCAAGTTCTTCACTTTCAATTTGCTGCAATATCTCTTCAATTTCAGATATTGCATCTTTATATGTAAGTGTTTTTTTACTCATTTTCTTTATTGGGTATTGTAAATTTAAATGTACTTCCTTTACCTAATTCGCTTTCAACCCATATTTCACCAGAATGTTTTTCGACAAACTCACGACACAAAATCAATCCAAGGCCACTACCTAATTCTTCTGATGTTCCACTGGTTGAAAAATGAATATCTAACCTAAAAAGTTTTTTAATATCCTGTTCTGAAATCCCAATTCCATTGTCTATTACCGATACAATGGTTGATTTTAATCCTTTTTCTGCATTAAGAATAATAACTCCTCCGGCATTTGAAAATTTTATTGCGTTTGAAACAAGATTACGTAAAATGGTTGTTAACATATCCCGATCAGCATAAATTAATAATGTTGGTTCAATTGACGATACAATCTTAATATTTTTCTTATCGGCTGTCATTTTTTGAAGTGAGATTGTTTTTTGAGCAACGTCATTCAAATTAATATCTATTGGATTAAATTCAATTTTACCTCGTTGTGTCCTTGACCAGTATAATAAATTTTCAAGCAATTCCATTAATTCTTCGGCCGAGTTATAAATTAATTCAAAATATTTCTTTAATTCATGGGGTTTGTACGAATCAAAATTTTTCCAAACATAACCTGCTAAGCTATACAATGCATTAAATGGATTTTTTATATCGTGCGCAATAATTGAGAAAAATTTATCTTTTGTGGCGTTAAGTATTTTTAAACTTGATTCAGATTCCTGTAGCAATTTGTTTGAATAATTAACCTCATTAATTTTCTCTTTTAAAATTTTATTTGTTTTACGTTTCATTAAAAACTGCCTCATAATCAAAACAATAGAGATGATAGAAAGGAGAGAGATAATGATTAGTAAGTTTCTTAAATTTTTCTGCCTTTTTAATTCCAGATCCTTAATTTTCTTTTCGCTGGTTAGTTCATTAATTTCAGTTTCTACTCTCGACAGTTCTGATTGACTTTTCTCTAATTCAAATTTCATTTGTGTTTCAAGAATTTCCTGGTTATTTACTTGTGCCAGTATAGAATCTTTTATTACCGAATAATTAATAAAATTTGAAAGTGCTTTGTCTTTATCACCCGTTTTATTATAAAATTGGAACAAAACGTAGTAAGCATTTTTAATCATTTCAAGATGCTCAAGTTCCTCACCCAATTCTAATGATTTATTTATATAATCTATTCCTTCGTTAGATTTTCCTTTTTTAAGATAAATCTCGCCAATTTTTCTACTGGCGAGTGCTGTAATATATTTGTCATTTGTTTTTTCACTTAATTTAATGGTTTGTAAAAAATTTTCGAGAGCCAAATCATATTCCGAAATTGACATATAATAATTACCAATATCATTATATATTTCGCTTACACCTTTTGCATCGCCAACTTCATCTCTAAGCTTTAGCGATTCCTTTAGGAAAATTAATGATTTGGATTTATCTCCTAGTTCAAGGTAAACATTTCCCAAGCTTTTTAAAGAAACAGCAATACTCATTTTGTCTCCAATTTTTTCTCGCAAAGAAAGGGCTTGAGTATATTTATCAAGGGCTTCATTGTACTTTTTTAGCTTGTAGTATAAGTTACCAATTATGTGGATTGTATTTGCAAGTTCCTTATAATCTGTTATATCAATTTTTATTGCTAAGCTTTTATTATAGAAATCAAGAGCTTTTTCATAATTTCCAATCTCATCGTAAATAAGTCCGATATTATTTAATGATTGTGCAATTTGTGTAGGATCGTTATTTGTTTGTCTTATTTTTAGTGCATTTAAATAGTTTTCTAAAGCTAAATCATATCGATTTTGTTTTAAATAAATACTTCCAATCTGGTTTAAACAATTTGCAATTAATGAGCTATTTCCTACTTTTCTAAGGTTATTCAGAGATTGCTGAAAATAGTTTAATGCCGAATTGTAATCCCCAAAGTTTCGATGAACCAAAGCAATATTATTTTGCGACTGAGCGATTTCTGAAATATCATTGAGCTGCAATCTAATATCGAGAGATTTATTGTAGAATTCGAGTGCTTTATTTGGATTATTATTTTTAAGATATACACTTCCAATATGATTTAATGAATTAGCGATCTCTTTTTTATTTTCTAATTTTTGCTTAATATCCAGTGATTTAGAGTGATAATCAATAGCTTTCTGAAATTCTCCTTTATCTTTGTATAATACGCCAATATTGCTTAAAATCTGCGCTTCACCTAGATAATCATTAACATCGCGTTTTAACTGAAGAGATTTTTCATAAAAAGTAAGCGAACTATCGTATTTACTTATAGTCCAAAATAAACTCCCAATGTAATTAAGCGTATTCGAAATTTCAGTTATATTTCCTGATAAATTTGCTGCTATTAAGGCTTTATTGTGCATTTTTACTGATTCGGCATATTCTCCTCTTTGTTTAAAAAGATTTCCTATATTATTATAGGCAATTGCTTTTTGTAATTCATCACCTTCTGAAATGCAAATATTTAACGCTTTCTGATAATTTTGTAATGCATTTTTGTAGTTGCTTAGATTTTTTTCGCAATGTCCTATTTTAGAATATACTGTTATTTTTCTCGGTGATAATTTATCTCCGGATAGTTCTGAAAGAAATTTCTCGTAATATTCAATTGCTGGTTGATATCTACTAAGCTCGAAATATGCTTCAGCAATATTAAATAATGCACTGTTCCTTTCTTTTTTTAAATTGAATTCTTCAGACAATTCTAAAGCCTTACCAGCATAGCTTAAACTAGTTTCGGCATTTTCTGGAAGAACCGATTCTGACAATTTATTTAATATTGACGCTTTGTCTGCTTCCTCGGATTTAATAAGCTGTTGATTTAAACTATCAACTTTTGTTTTCTGAGCAAATAATAAATTGCCTGATAATAGTAAAATTAAAGATAGAAGAGTAATATTTATGGTTGGTTTAATCATAAAATAAAGATAGTAATTACGTTGAATTACCAAAACAAAAAATTATAAAATAATGCTTATTCGATTACAGGCAATGTAAAATAAAAGCTACTCCCTTTTCCATAAGTGCTTTCACACCATATTCGGCCATTATTTTCTTCAATAAGCTCTTTACATAGAATTAATCCTAATCCAGTACCTTGCTCATTTTCTGTACCTTTGGTTGAGTAGCTATAGTCGATTTTAAATAACTTATCAATATTTTCGGGTTTTATTCCTATTCCATTATCTGAAACAGCAATAATAGCTTCGTTGTTTTTTATTTCTGCAAATGTGGTTATTTCTCCTCCCTTATTAGTAAACTTTACAGCGTTATTTACAAGATTTCTTAATACTGTTGATACAATATGTTTATCGGCAAAAACTAAAAAGTTATCTGGAATATTATTCTGAAGTTTTATATTCTTTTTTTCAGCAGTTAAGGTTAGTAATGAGGTTGCCTCATCATAAATATCTGACAGATTTATTTTTTCAGGCGATACTTTAATATTCCCAAGCTGCGATTTTGACCACTGCAGTAAATTCCCCAACAGGTTAAAAAGATTTTGCGATGATTCATAAATTATTTTACTGTACTCCTTAATTTCTTTGTCAGTAAGTTCATTATGTCGTGTGTACAAGGTCTCCGAAAATCCAAGCAATGCCTGAAACGGATTTTTCAAATCGTGAGCAATAATTGAGAAAAACTTATCTTTGGTTGCATTTAATTCTTTTAAATTTTTTTCTGACGAAGATAGTTTATCATTAGCATCTTTTAATTGATTATTTTTCGACTCAAGCAAGTTATTTGTTTTCTTTTTAAGTCGTACCTGACTAAATCCTAATATTGCCAATGCCAGAATAAGTATAGTTAATCCAATCCAGTAACGCTGTAAGTTCTTTTGACGCTTAAGCTGAAGCAAATGTATTTCGTTATTTTTTCGTAATAATTCGTTTTCGGATTCTATATTTTCGGTTTCATATTTTATTCTTGTTTCGGCAATACGATTATTTGCTTCCTTAGAGTACAAGCTATCACCCATTTCAGCATATAGTTTATAATACTTAAGAGCTGTTTTATAATTGTTTTCCTCAGAGTAAATGATATAAAGAAAATCATATGCTTCCAGCAAAATATCCTTACCATCAACTTGTTGGGCTAGTTTTATTGATGTAGCTAAATGATTTTTTGCTTCGTCATATTTCTTTTGCCTTAAGTAGAGCTTTGCTAAATTATTATTGATATTGGCAATATCGTACGTATCGTTTCTTTTTCTATTAATTTCAAGTGACTGAATTAAATTGTTATATGCTTTCTTATAATCTCCAAGATCAATACAGATCAATCCTATATTGTTAAGTGAGATAGCTATTCCTTCCTCATCATTATATTTTTTATTTATTTCATATGATTTATTATAATATTCCAGCGCTTTTGTTTTATTACCTAGCTCGTCGTAAACGGTACCAATATTATTATAAGCAGATGCTTGGCCTTCTTCATTATTTATGCTAATTTCGATTTCAAGTGATTTTTGGAAATAAACCAATGCTTTATCTTTGTCTTTATTATTTTGATAAATAATACCAATATTATTATACATTGCTGATAAACCATTTTGATCATTGTTCTTTTTGTAAATTTCCAAGGCATCTAAAAAATAATTTAATGCCATATCCCAACTGGTAATATCACTATATACATTTCCAATGCTTCTGTAAATTCGCGCAAGGGCTTTCTCTTCTCCTAATTCTTTTGTAATTTCTAATGACTTAAAATAGTATTCCAGTGCTTTTCTACTATTTTCCATATTCACATATGTGCCAGCAATTGAACTATAGTAGGAAGCTGTATTAAACTTATCACCGGTTGAAATGCTTAAATTTAAAGCTTCGTTATACAATTCTAAGGTTTTTTCATATTCAGCCTTATTTGAGTATAAGATAGCCATATTATTATAAATACTGGCGATACCATTAATGTCGTCTGTTTGTTTACGTATCACTAATGATTTTTCATAAAACTCAAGTGCCTTTTCATGTTTTCCCTGAAAATAATAAACATTGGCTATTCGATTATAAGAGTCTGATAATCCTTTTTTATCCTGCACAATATGAGCAAGGCTAAGTGCTTCGTTGGCATAGTAGAAACTGCTATCAAGTGAATAATTCCAATATAACTTCGATAATTCATTAAGAATGGCTATTTTTTCGTTTTCGGTAACATTCCTTAATTCATGTACTAAACTATCTATTATTCGACGGTCATCTTGGGCAACTACAGTACTTTGAAAAAGAACGAATAGGAATATCGTTAAAAGCAATAATTTATAGGTTGACATAAAAAATCTTGTTATGATAATCGAATCAATATACTAATTAAATGCAAAAAATAAAAGTGGTTCAATAATAAAAGCAAAATTTAGTTTATTCTGGTATTCGTTTATTTAACCTTACTCTTAATTTTCCCTTTATAGAAAGTAGTAGTTATAATATCATCGGTATTTAAGATTTTAGGATCTTTAACTATTTCCCCCTCAAAACTGGTAATGGTAAACCCTCTTTTTAAAATGTTATCAGGATTTAATAATCTCAGGTTACTCTCTAATAAACGAAACTTATACTTAATTGATCGCAAAAAGGTTTTAGAATATTGAGTTTTTTTCTGATTTAATTGGTTAACTTGTTCTTTTTGAGTAATAAATATTTCGTTTGTTTCTAAATGTGTTTTGTGCACAAGTTTACTTATCTCAGTTTTATTATCTTTTATAGCACTAAGGATACTGGATTTTATATTGTTATTCAGCAATTTTAATTTGTGGTTTTCTTTTAATAACAAGTTTTTGGTATGTGGACTAAAAATTCCAATAAATTGATTTAAACTATTATTTTGTTGAATGATGAATTCATTTAATACCTCGAAAACAGAATGACCTAAATCGGTTAAATAACTCTCAAATTCAGTTGTTTTTAAAATGATAAATTCAGCAACTGCAGTAGGTGTTTTTAGTTTAGTGTTTGCAACAATATCAACCACCGATTCATCTTTATCATGCCCAATACCTGTGAACACTGGAATAGGAAACTGAGCTACATGCGATGCCAGATTATAACCATTAAAGCAATTTAAATCGGCCTGCGACCCTCCACCGCGAATAATTACAACAACATCAAAATAATTTTCGTATGTGTAAATTTTTTCAAGGGATTTTATAATTGACTTTTCTGCTTGCAACCCTTGCATTATCGAAGGGAAAAGCTTTACATAATAAACAAAACCTGAATTATTATTTTTGAGTTGAGTAATAAAATCCTGATACCCTGCAGCTGATTCTGACGAGATTATTGCAATACGCTGAATAACAAGAGGTAATTCAATCTCTTTATTCATGTTTATCACACCTTCAGCCTCAAGCATCTTAATTGTTTCGGCTCTTTTTTTAGCTAAATCACCAAGAGTATAATTTGGATCAATATCAATAACATTAAGACTTAACCCATACAACTCATGAAATTCAACTTTTGCTCGAAAAAGAATTTTTAAACCTGGCGCTAGCTCTTGTGATGTAATGCTTTCAAAATAGGGTTTTACCATTCTAAATGTGAATGCCCAGATGGTTGCACGACAACGAGCAATAATATTCTCATTAATAATGTCTTTTTCTATTAGTTCTAAGTAGCAGTGCCCACTTCTGTTAATCTTAAGTTCACTTATTTCGGCTACTATCCAAAATGAATCGGGTAAACCTTGTTTAATTATCTCCTGGATTTTATGGTTTAGCTCAAGTAGACTTACCGATTGCTCCATTAAATGGTTATTAAATTTTTGAAACCCTTATTTGATGAATGCTTCTGTCAGTAATTATTGTAACAATATATAAACCGCTGGGAAGATTTTCTATTCTATCAATAATTATTTCATTATTATTTTCAATCAATTCTTTTTGATATACTTTCTCACCCAACAGATTAAATATTTCAATTTTTTTAAGATAGAACTGGGGGTTCTGAGAATCTAAATAAATTGAAAACTGATCTGTAAATGGATTTGGAAATGCTTTAATTAGGAAGTTAATGTTTTTATTGTCCTGATTTAAATTAGAAATATTAGCTGCTCTTGCAAAATCAGGAATGCCGTAACCTAACATGTTATCTGGATGCGAATATTGGTGAGAGCTTTGTTGAATTCGGTCAATTATCTCCATATTGGTCATATTAGGTAATGACTGCCATAAGCATGCCGATAAACCTGTTATTACTGGGGCAGAGAATGATGTTCCATTTCCTACTATAACTTGTCCCGAAACATCTTGTATTACAGTTTGATAACCCATTGCAACTACGTTTGGTTTTATTCGGCCATCAGATGTTGGTCCCTGACTGCTAAAACTAACATAATCTGCAAATTCATTAATAGCACCAACTGCTAAAACACTATCTGCATCTGCAGGTGCCGAAATATATTTCCAAGCGCTATTACCTTCGTTTCCAGCACTTACGATTACTAGTATTCCTTTAGATGCTGCAATATCAGCTGCTTGTGTAATAAAGGTTGTGTTTCCATCCATATCATTATATTCGTAGTTTTGATCTGGATCATCAAAAACAGTGTATCCCAATGAGGTATTTATTATATCGGCTCCGGCACTATCAGCATACTCAGCTGCAGCAGCCCAATTATCTTCTTCGATGGAATATTCAGACGATGCATCTTCGGACCTCAATAAAAGAAAGTTGGCTTTTGGTGCCGATCCTATTAGTTTACCTGGAATATTACCTCCGATGATTGATAAAACTGACATTCCATGATTATGATCCTCAAAAACAGAAGTGTTTTTTGATACAAAATCATATGTTTCCAAAATCTGATCATTAGCAAATAAACTATCAAAAGCTGGTAAAATATCTGTATTATAAAAACCAGCATCAATAACAGCTATAGTAATTCCTTGTCCTAAATACCCATTCTCATGTAAAACATGTCCATTATGCAGGCTAATTTGTTTTCCAGATTCACCGTAATCAAATAAACTGTAAGTTTTTGATAACAATGGGCTTAATTTTATTAATTGATGATCTTTAATGGTATTATTTTTTGCGGATTTTATTGATTTAATAAAACTGATTTTATGCAACGTATCCAAAAGGGTTTGATTTGTTGTATAAATCGTTGCAGTATTTAACCATTTTGATGTATTTAAAACGGTTATTCCGAGGCTTTTCAAACTATCAATATAATAATCAGAAACGGGTAAGTCATTTTCAACTATTTGAATATTCTGCTTTACTCTTCTAATTATGGCTTTTTCCGAAAGAAATTCCTCGGGATGATCAATAGTAAAATCAGTATTGTTTTTGTCAATAAAATAGATACGATATTTATTTGGAGCCACCTGTGCTTCCAGTTGAAATGAAACAATTAACAAAAAGATTACTAATTCAATTATTTTTTGCATTTTTTAAGATGATCTATTACATTGGTGGATTATTATTGTAAATCTTTTCAAGAGGATCAACAAATTTACCTTTGTTTTTTTCAAGTAAATCAAGTTCTTCCTGTTCAATTTTATCTAATTCTTCTTGGTTATCGGCAATACCTTTTGTGTAGTTTATTTCGCTTTTAACTTTTCCAGATTCATCATAAATAAACCACTTGCCCTCACGTCGGTTGTTTACATACTGACCAAAGTATAGAGGTTTTTCGTTACTACTAAAGGAGCTGTATGAGCCATGGAGATTGCCTTTTGAATAAGTTGCCCTAATCATGACACTTCCATTATCATAATATCTTATGGTGGTTCCATTTTGTAGTCCATTTTCCCATTCAAGTTTTTCAAAAATGTTTCCATTATCATAAAATCTTGTTTCTAAACCGTGCTTTTTATCCATAATAAAATTTAGAGTACTTATAAGAATTCCTGTTTCGGAATAAAAAGTCCATGTACTGTCTTTTATTCGGTTTATGTAGTAACCTTCAGCTTGAATTTGCTTATTTGGATAATATAGCTTAGTAAAAACCTTGGTTGAGTTCTCTGAATAATACATAGCAGCAATCAGGTTCCCTTCGCGGTCATATCTTTTAAACTCACCTATAGGATTATTATTTTTGAAAAATCCTGTATACTGTAATCCTCCTACAGGGTAGTTTTTCTTCCAATAGCCTTGTTTTAATCCTTCTGAATCTGTCTGATTAAAAAGAGTATCATTTGTTTGACTATAAGCAAAAGTTGATATACTTATTATAAAAATTAAAAAGAAAACTTTTTTCATATTCATGGTTTTTTACAAATGTAAGAATTATTTGAAATGATCATTTAGTGTGATGCTTAATGTTAATAAAAAGGCTGTCCTATTTTTTAACAGGACAGCCTTTTAACGTATTTAGAGTTATGCTTATTTTACTTCTTCAAAGTCAACATCTGTAACCTCTCCATCAGCTTTCTTGTCTGATGATTGCTGTTGAGGTTCCTGATTTGGATTCTGCTGAGCACCTGCTTGTTGACTTGCTTTATACATTTCTTCTGAAGCAACTTGCCATGCCTGGTTAAGCTCTTGTGTCTTTGCTTCGACAGCAGCGAGATCTTGCGATTTGTGTGCTTCTTTAAGATCAGCTAAAGCTTTTTCGATAGCAGCTTTTTTATCTGATGATAATTTGTCACCAAATTCTTTTAATTGTTTTTCAGTTGAGAAAATCAAGCTGTCAGCTGTATTCAGTTTATCAACTCGTTCACGTTCTTTTTTATCAGTTTCTTCGTTAGCTTTTGCTTCTTCTCTCATTCTCTTTATTTCATCATCAGTTAAACCAGATGATGATTCGATTCTGATACTTTGCTCTTTATTTGTTGCCTTATCTTTTGCAGTTACATGGATAATACCATTTGCATCAATATCAAAAATAACTTCAACCTGTGGAATACCTCTTGGGGCAGGTGGAAGTCCATCTAAATGGAATCTGCCGATTGTTTTATTACCACTAGCCATAGGTCTTTCTCCCTGTAATACATGGATTTCAACTGTTGGTTGGTTATCAGCAGCGGTAGTAAAAGTTTCTGATTTTTTTGTTGGTATGGTTGTATTTGATTCAATTAATTTGGTAAAAACACCACCCATTGTTTCAATACCTAATGAAAGTGGAGTAACATCAAGTAAAAGAACATCTTTTACTTCACCTGTTAAAACACCACCTTGAATAGCAGCTCCAACAGCAACTACTTCATCAGGATTTACTCCTTTTGAAGGTTTTCTATTAAAGAATTTCTCAACGATATCTTGGATAGCAGGAATACGTGTTGAACCACCAACAAGAATTACCTCATCTATTTCTTTTGTTTGATAACCGGAGTCTTTAAGAGCTTTACGGCATGGTTCTAATGTTGCCTGAATTAAATGATCAGCTAATTGCTCAAACTTTGCTCTTGTAAGAGTTTTAACAAGATGTTTTGGAATTCCATCAACAGGCATAATATAAGGTAGATTTATTTCTGTCGATGTTGCACTAGACAATTCTATTTTAGCTTTTTCTGCAGCTTCTTTTAAACGTTGAAGAGCCATTGGGTCTTTTCTTAAATCAATGCGTTCTTCGTTTTTAAATTCTTCTGCAAGCCAGTTAATAATTACTTCATCAAAGTCATCGCCACCAAGATGTGTATCACCATTTGTTGATTTAACTTCAAAAACGCCATCACCTAATTCAAGAATCGAAATATCAAATGTTCCACCACCAAGGTCAAATACGGCTACTTTTATTTCTCGGTTCTTTTTGTCTAATCCATAAGCTAATGCTGCAGCAGTAGGCTCATTTATAATACGTTTAACTTTTAAGCCAGCAATTTCGCCAGCTTCTTTGGTAGCCTGACGTTGAGAATCATTAAAATATGCAGGAACTGTAATAACAGCTTCAGTAACTTCATGTCCAAGATAATCTTCGGCTGTTTTTTTCATTTTCTGAAGTACCATGGCCGAAATCTCTTGTGGTGAGTATTGTCTGTCATCAATCTGAACACGTGGAGTATTATTGTCACCTTTAACTACTTTAAAGGATACTCGGTTCATTTCTTTCTGAATTTTATCGAACGTTTCACCCATAAATCGTTTAATAGATGAAACAGTTTTTGTTGAATTTGTAATTGCCTGACGTTTAGCTGGGTCGCCAATTTTTCGTTCACCGTTTTCAACAAAAGCAACTACCGAAGGTGTTGTTCTGCGTCCTTCGTTATTGGGGATTACAACTGGTTCATTACCTTCCATTACGGCAACGCACGAGTTTGTTGTACCTAAATCTATTCCAATTATTTTTGCCATTTTAATATATTTTATTGTATGTTAATTTTATATTTTAGTTGTATTTTATTTTAATCAATCATTATGCCATTTAAAAATATTATCCCAAATATGCTATAATGACACAATCTTTTTTTAAAAAGAAACGTTCTTGGCATCTTTAGGGTGACAAAAAGACAGACTTTATGATTAACCATTATCAGGTAGAATAAAGAATGTTTAAATAATTAAACAATTCATATATTATATTTGTAGTTTTGCTAATTGTAACTAAAAACAAAAAGATATGTCAGTTCATCAGGTGATTAAAAGAGTTACAACTCATGTTTTATATGAGATGAAACTTCGTGGTGAAAAAATTGCAATGCTCACCGCTTATGATTATTCTATGGCCAGAATTCTTGATCAATCTGAGATTGATATAATCCTTGTAGGCGACTCAGCATCAAATGTTATGGCAGGCAATGAAACTACTCTACCAATTACAATGGACGAAATGATTTACCATGCAAAGTCAGTTGTGCGTGGAGTTAGCAGGGCGTTGGTAGTAGTCGATTTACCTTTTGGATCATATCAGGGTAACTCAAAAGAGGCTTTGACCAGTGCAATTCGTATTATGAAGGAAACAGGAGGGCATTCAGTAAAATTAGAAGGAGGCAAAGAGATTCTTGAATCTGTTCAACGTATATTGTCAGCAGGGATTCCTGTTATGGGACATTTAGGTTTAACACCCCAGTCTATACATAAATTTGGAACTTATGTTGTTCGTGCAAGAGAAGATGCTGAGGCAAAAAAATTAATCGAAGATGCTCATCTTCTCGAAGAAGCAGGTTGTTTCGCTCTTGTACTAGAAAAAATTCCAGCAAAATTGGCAGCTAAAGTTGCCAAGGAATTAAAAATACCTGTCATTGGTATTGGTGCAGGTCACGATGTTGACGGACAGGTACTTGTATTGCATGATATGTTGGGTATTACACAGGAGTTTTCACCAAGGTTTTTGCGTCGCTACCATAATCTTTTTGAAGAAATAAAAGGCTCGGTAAAAGCGTATATTAAGGATGTTAAGACACTTGATTTTCCTAACGACAAAGAACAATATTAAAAAATAATATATTCCGGTTAACCCGGAATTTTTTTATGGAAATACTATTTGAAGATAACCATATTATTGCTGTTAACAAGACAAATTCAGATATCGTTCAGGTTGATAAAACCGGAGATTTATCTCTTGAAGATATGGTAAAAGCATATATTAAGGTAAAATTTAATAAGCCAGGTGATGTTTTTTTAGGCGTAGTTCATCGAATTGATCGTCCTGTAAGTGGGGCTGTTTTATTTGCACGTACATCAAAAGCTCTGGTAAGATTAAACGAAATGTTTCAGCGTAAAGAAGTAAAAAAGATTTATTGGGCTATGGTAAAGGAAAAACCTCCTAAAATTTCCGATACGCTTAATCATTTTATTGTTAGAGATCAGCAAAAAAATAAATCGTATGCATATGATGTGGAGAAAAAAGATGCCAAACCAGCGAGTTTAACTTATACCTTATTAGCTAGTGCAGAAAATTATCATCTACTCGAAGTCGATTTGCATACCGGAAGGCATCACCAGATTAGATGTCAGTTGGCAAAGATAGGTTGTCCGATAAAAGGCGACTTAAAGTATGGTTTTTCGCGTTCCAACCCAGATGGAGGAATTAGTTTGCATTCAAGAAAGATTGAGTTTATTCATCCGGTATCAAAAAAACTAATAACAATTTTTGCAAATCCTCCACAGGACTCATTATGGACCTATTTTAGCACTATTGTTAAATAGCATTCATACAAAAACTAAAAAGTGATAAATCCAAAAAAAAGCCTAATTTTGGATTTTTATTAAAACAATAAGCAATACTATGTTTCAATTTCTAAACAAACCATATCCCTTTAATGATGACCTGAAACATAATAGCAAAATAATTTTTTTTATAAGCATTGGTGTTTTGGTTTTTTTGTATTTATTTCAACCATTGGATGTAAGCACACTGGCTAATAGACAACGAATATTTGTAATTATTGGATTGGGTGTAATTACATTTTTATCACTTAGCATCAATCTACTTTTATTACCTAGCTTATTTCCAAAAATATTTTTGAAAAGGATTTGGAATATTAAAAAGGAAATAATCTGGAACATATGGATACTTTCAACAATTTCTGTTGGGTACTATTTATATTACAAGGCTATAGGTATTTTTGATATAGACTTTTATATGATTGTGAAATTGATACTTATAGCTATTGTTCCAATTACAGGATTAATAACAATTAACCAGAACCGATTGTTACGATCAAATCTGAATCTTGCAACCGGGATAAATAAAAAGCTGAAAGAAAACAAATCAAAGGATGAGCAGCTTGTTCATTTTAAATCTGATTATACAAAAGATAGCCTTTCGATAAAAGTAAGTTTGGTTTTATTTATCCGTGCAGCTAATAATTATATCGAGATTTTTTGGAAAGAGAATGATATTATTAAAAGTCAAATGGTTAGAACCAGTTTGAAAAAAGCCGAAGAAATTCTTGCTGAGTTCAAATTTATATTTAAATGTCATCGGTCGTTTATGATAAATATTAATTTCATTGATAAAATTGAAGGTGGAATTCAAGGATATAAGTTATATTTTGATAAAGTTGATTTTACTATTCCCGTTTCAAAAAACTTCGCGTATAAACTTAAAGAACTGATTTAATTCACGTCAAAACCAATGGTATTCCGCCCCTAAATAAGTGGTTTTTGTCCCTGTTTGAACTTTTTTAGCCCTATTTATTAGTATATACCCCTATTTTTTCTTTAAATACTGCTATGGATATAGCTTTGCAGTCAAGAAAGTAAAAAATATAAAGCAATGAATCCATTAAAAATTGGTAATCTAGAAGTAAAACTACCCATAATCCAAGGTGGAATGGGTGTAGCAATATCTCTTTCTGGTCTGGCCTCAGCAGTTGCTAATGCAGGTGGAATAGGTGTTATTTCTGCTGTTGCAATTGGAATGACCGAACCTGATTACATGAAGAACTATCGTGAAGCCAACAAAAGAGCACTTCGCAAGGAGATTCGCAAAGCACGTAAGCTTACTGATGGTGTTCTTGGTGTAAATTTAATGGTAGCAGTAACAGATTACGAAGAACTTTTAACAGTGGCACTTGAAGAGGAAATTGATGTTATTATTTTGGGCGCCGGACTTCCATTAAAAATGCCTCAATATGTTACAGACAAAGGATTTGAAAATATACATACCAAATTTATTCCAAAAGTATCATCAGCAAAGGCTGCAAAAGTAATTTTCTCATTTTGGGCAAAGAATTTCAACCATGTCCCTGATGCTGTTGTTGTTGAGGGTCCTATGGCAGGTGGTCATTTAGGCTTTAAAAAAGATGAATTAGGCTCCGAAATGGTCCCATTATCAAAACTAATTGAAGAAACTGTAAATGAAATAAGTGTTTTTGAAAAAGATTTTAAAAAAGAAATCCCAGTTATTGCAGGTGGAGGTATTTATACTGGCGAAGATATGTATAAAATTATGCAGCATGGGGCTAAAGGAGTGAAAATGGGTAGCCGATTTGTTACAACGAAGGAGTGTGATGCATCGGTGAAATTTAAAGAAGCCTATATTAATGCTACTGAAGATGATATTGTTATTATCGATAGTCCAGTTGGGTTACCCGGAAGAGTAATAAAAAATAATTTTGTAGATCAAGTAAAGCTTGGTAATACAAAACCATTTAAATGTTCTTGGAAATGTCTAAAATCATGTGATTACAGAAATGTTCCTTATTGCATTGCACAAGCATTGTTTAATGCTGCTCGTGGTAACTTAGATGAAGGATTTGCATTCGCTGGATCAAAAGCATTCATGGCAAAGAAAATTCAGCCTGTTAAAGAAGTTATATTTGAAATTAAGATAGACTATTACAGAACCAAATATGCCGAATACTTAAAAAATTTTATTGGAAACAGATTCGATATTGAGACAATTGATCTAAGCCAGGTTATTCCAGCTTTACCACAAATTAAATTAGCCTAAAAAAGAGATTTGGCATAAAAAGCACTTTTTTTTTACAAAAAAATTGGCTTAATTGTGGTAAATATTTTTAACCAGAAAAACCCAAATCGATTTATGGAGCATATTGTTAAGATCGTTAGAAACCAGATTTCTAAGTACGGAGATGGTGAAGTTTTCAGATATAAAGATAAATCTACATTAAAGTATGAATCTATTAGTTGGAATCGATTAGGTTCAGAAATGAATGCTATTTCGAATGCACTGCATTCAAATGGATATGGTTATAACGATAAAATTGGTATTTTTTCTGCAAACAGGTATGAATGGGTAATTGCAGATTTAGCGATTATGGCTATTCGTGGAGTGGTTGTTCCATTATACCCAACTTCTTCTGAGCATCAGGTTAAATATATTGTTGATGAAACCCAGATGAAATTGATGTTTATTGGAAATAATGAACAACTAGAAAAAGGGATTTGGTTATTAAATAACTGCAAATCATTAGAAAAAATCATTGTCTTTGAACATATCATTGATAAAAAAGATCCTAGAATTATTAATTATACTGAATTTCTAAATTCAGCTCTTAATGTTATCGATTTGACATCACTTTTAATAGATGCAAAACCAGATGATTTAGCTACTATTATTTATACATCAGGAACAACTGGCGAACCAAAGGGAGTAATGCTTGGTCATGATAATTTTATCCAAGCATTTAAAATTAATGAAATTCGCTTACAAATGGAGAAAACCGATGTTTCAATGTGTTTTCTACCATTAAGTCATGTTTTTGAAAGAACATGGACACTTTTTCTATTATACAATGACCTTGTAAATGTATTTCTTGAAAATCCACGTGATGTAATTCAGGAGCTTCCATTGGCAAGACCCACAGTAATGTGCACTGTACCTAGGTTTTACGAAAAAACATATGAGGGTATTATGGCTGAAGTATCGAAATGGCCATCTGTAAAAAGAAATATTTTTAATTGGGCTTTTAAAGTAGGACACTTATATATTGAATTCCAAAAAGATGCAAAAAAGGTCCCATTTATGCTTAAGACAAAGCATACAATTGCCGAAAAACTTGTATTTAAAAAATTACGTCAGGTTTTTGGTGGAAATGTACGAATGTTTCCGTGCGCAGGCTCAGCAATCAGTCCAACACTTTTAAAATTCTTTCATGCTGCCGGAGTATTTATAAACTATGGATATGGCGCAACAGAAACAACGGCTACTGTATCATGTTTCAAAAAAGATATTTACAGTTTTGATTATACTGGAAGCATTATGCCAGAAGTAGAAGTGAAAATTGGCGAGAATAAGGAAATTTGGGTTAAAGGGAAAACTGTTTTTAAAGGATATTATAATAAACCAAATGATACAGCTAAAGTACTCGAAGATGGATGGTACAAAACTGGTGATGAGGGTTTTGTTGTTAATGGAGAATACCTCATGATGACAGATCGAATTAAAGATCTTATAAAAACATCGGTAGGGAAATATGTTTCACCGCAAAAACTCGAATTATTGATTAGCCAGAGCAAATATGTTGAGCAGGTTGTGGTTTTTGGAGATAATCGCAAATATATGACTGCTTTAATTGTTCCTTCGTTCAAAAACTTACTTGATAAAGTTATAGAACTTGATGTTAAAACTTTTGAATCAGAGGAATTGGTTTGTGATCCAAAAATAATTCAGTTTTTTAAAGATGTAATCGACGAACAGCAGGCTGAATTGACATCATACGAAAAAGTTGTAAAATTTACACTTTTATCGGAGAATTTCAGCATTGAAAATAATGCGTTAACAAATACATTAAAGATTAAACGAAAAGTAATTGAAGAGAAATATAAACATAGTATCGATAAAATGTACTCATCGCTTTAGTTTCCATCGGCGGTGAGACCAAAGCCAGTTACCAGGTTCTTTTAAAATTACAGACTCAAGTTTTTCGGCATATCTTTTTGTTATTTCACCATCAGGCAATTCTGAAGGATCGGGAGCAATAACAGAAAGTTCAATTGTATAATATCCTCGTTTTTTCCTTTGCACATCCATATATACTACAGGATAATTATATTTTTTTGCATATCGTTCGGGCCCATCCAAAAATGCCGTATCAATTCCTAAAAAATCTACCCATATCGATTTTTTTCTTTTAGAGGGATTCTGATCTGCAGCCATTAAATAAAAACTTTTATTGCCCAACTTATTCTCAAATGTGTTTGAGGTTTCATAAATCGAAGTAAGTTTTGTACCATACTTTGATCTACTCCATAACATAAACCTATCAATCCATTTATTGCTTAATGGCTTATAAAATGCAATAGGTTCGTAATGTGTTTGTAAACTTGCTGAAAGACTTCCCCATTCCCAGTTGCAATAATGGCCGGTTACACCTATTATACTTCCCCCTGATTGGTAAATCGAGTCTAAAACTTCAGGGTTTATAATTTTATGTCGGGTTACAATCTGACTTCGAAACATTGTAAATCCTTTTATTCCTTCTATAATTACGTCCGAAAGGTTTAAATAAACCATTGATATAATCTGGTTAATTTCTTTTTCAGATTTATTTGGAAATGCTTTTTTAAGATTACTTAGAATTACTTTTTTTCGGTAACCTACTATTCTGTAAAGAATAAAATAAATCAGATCAGAAATCCTGTACAACCCCCAAAAAGGGATTAATCCAAAGAAAAATACAAATACAACAAACCAAAATGCTACAATCAGTTTCATTAAATAAACATATTGAGTTTAATAAAGGAAAACAACGATTAATTATTGAGTGAAATAAACCATTTTTTATGTGTTAACCAAAAAAGTAATTATAAATGAACTTTATTTTGATTAAATTGTACTAATAATTGAACAAAAAAGATAATGATGAACGACAAAATAAATACTTCAGAGATTTTTGATTTTTGCCAAAAGGTCGATTATTCGACTGATGGAATTGTTAGTAAACGAATAATTCAAAAATCAATAGGTAATATTACTTTATTTGCATTTGACAAAGGACAAGAGTTAAGTGAACATTCAGCGCCTTTCGATGCATTGGTTCAGGTAATAGAAGGAAGTGCAAATATCATTATAAATAAAAAAGTGTATGAGCTTACTCAGGGACAGTCTATAATAATGCCTGCAAATAACCCGCATGCAGTAAAAGCTACTTCCCAATTTAAAATGTTGTTAACTATGATTAAGGAATAGTTCTAAAATCTAATCTCTAATCTCTAATCTCCAATCTCCAATCTCCAAAATCCAACTATACTGCTACCTTTATAACCACTTTTATTATCTTTTCGGGTTTCTCAATCTGGAGGCCCGGCATATGAATGTCATTTGGAAAAAAAATTACAAATTGATTTTTTTCAACATCAATAAAATTTAATTTCCCTTGATGTTTCTGTAAATCTTTTTCAGAATCGTACTGTTCATGGGAAAAATCATTAAATAATCCAAAACCCATACGCTCTCTGCCCGAAATAACAAGCTGAATGTCGATATATTTTTTGTGACTTTCAGAAAAACTTGCGTCTATACTTTTAGAAAAATAATTATTGATAAGCGCAAATAATGAGTCCTGCTCTATTTGATATTTACCAGCAGGTATATTTAAAAAATCGTTCTTTGTTAAATACTGAAATGCTTTTTCAAATAATGGATGCAGACAAAAATATTTTTCTGCATTTGAAATTTGATCATAAATCATAGACATCAGGTTTAATCATGGTTACAAAGGTATAATAAAAAAGTATTGAAGTTGAGAAAGCATACAAATTATTAACAGAAATAGTCTAAAGCTCAGAAATTGAGCAACTTAAATGATGAAAATCGGTTAATAATTATTAGACTATTTGGCGCGATTTATGTATATCGGATTGATAATTTGCATAAAATTGCATTATAAATTAAAAATAACGAGGTTAATAATTAATCTCAATTATGGTTTTAAAAATTAACATAAAAAGTCAAACATTAATTTTAAATGAATTCAGGAAAAATGAATACAGAGTCCTCTATATCATATGAGGAAGCAAATGTAGAACCTCCGAGTGGGTTAAACTATTTGCAAAATATAAATATAAAACTCACTTCTGAAAAACAGAGTAAACCGGATTTTCCCGTAAATGAAAGAACTCTCCAATTTTTAGCCCGACATTTTCCCGGTACTTCAATCAACGAATGGAACAACTGGCGCTGGCAAATTCAAAATAGCTACACAAGCTATGCTCAGTTGCAATCTATATTGCATTTATCCGATGACGAGATAAAACCTACCGATAATGGTTTTAATCTTCCTATACGGATTACTCCATATTATGCAAGTTTACTCGATCCGAACAATTCGAATCAGGCAATCAGAAAATCTGTTGTTCCTGTTTTTGATGAGTTAATTACCTCTCCGGAGGAAAAAGCTGATCCTCTTGGTGAAGAGAATTACAGTCCTGTTAATCATATTGTGCACCGATATCCTGATCGTGTTTTATTTCTTGTTACAGGATT
Source organism: Bacteroidota bacterium (assembly GCA_020049295.1). Taxonomy (GTDB): domain Bacteria; phylum Bacteroidota; class Bacteroidia; order Bacteroidales; family UBA12077; genus UBA12077. The sequence continues at coordinate 16,024 of JAIFLC010000062.1, read as the reverse complement.
CTGTTCTACATATTGCAGGTATTGTACTCGCTCGCATATGGTATCTAAAAAGGATAAATGTCATTCAAGTATTAATGAATGGGATATAGCTATAGATTATATACGTAATAATACACAAGTTAGAGATGTGTTAATTTCTGGTGGAGATCCATTAACCCTATCAGATGCCCGACTTGAATATCTTTTATCAAAACTGAGAGCTATTGAGCATGTTGAGATTATTCGTATTGGCACTAAAGTACCTGTAGTTTTACCTCAGCGTATAACTCCTATGCTAATTAAGATTCTTAGGAAATATCATCCTTTGTTTATTAGCATACATTTTACACACCCAGATGAGTTAACGCCCGAAACACATTTCGCGTGTACACGATTGGCTGATGCAGGTATTCCTTTAGGCAGCCAAACTGTATTACTTAAAGGTGTTAATGATGAAGTATCGATATTTAAGGAATTAACTCATAAGTTACTTAAAGCTAGAGTAAGACCATATTATTTATATCAATGCGACCCGATTCCTGGATCTGCTCACTTTAGAACTCCGGTATCAAAAGGTCTTGAAATAATAAAAGGATTACGTGGATTTACTTCAGGTTACGCAATTCCTCATTATGTGATTGATGCTCCTGGTGGTGGTGGTAAAATTCCATTGTTGCCCGATTATTTACAGAGCATTGATGATGAGAAAGTGGTTTTACAAAACTACGAAGGAAAAACGTTTTATTATCCAAATCAAAAAGAATAAGATTTGATAAATAAGTTATAAATTACTTCCCGAAAGCGAAATATCTTTTGGGAAGTTTTTTAATACCAAAAATTACAATGAAAATAGGAATAACCTACGATTTACAAAGCGATTATCTTAAGGAGGGTTTTACCAAAGAAGAAGCCGCTGAGTTTGATAAAGAAGATACTATTGATGCTATCGATAATACTCTAAAAGGATTGGGATACGAGACCGTTCGTATCGGAAATGTAAAAGAACTTACACGTTGTTTAGCAAATAACCAAAAATGGGACTTGGTTTTTAATATCTGCGAAGGAATGTATGGTATTGGTCGCGAAGCGCAGGTACCTGCATTGTTAGATGCATGGAATATACCCTATGTTTTTTCTGGCCCACTTACATTGTCTCTTACTCTCGATAAAGCAAAAACAAAAAGAGTTATTCGCGATGCCGGTATTCCTACTGCAGAGTTTTTTGTTGTTGAAAAACCCGAAGATATCGAAAAGGTAAAAATAAAATTTCCATTGTTTGCTAAACCTCTTGCCGAAGGAACAGGAAAAGGTATTTATGCCGGATCTGTAATTAATAATATTGAACAGCTTAAAGAAAGATGTCTCCTATTGTTATCAAAGTTTAAACAACCTGTTTTAGTCGAAAAATATTTATCTGGTCGCGAATTTACTGTAGGTGTTATTGGTTCAGGTTTAAGTGCCAGATCGGCAGGTGTTATGGAAATTGTATTAAATAATAAAGCAGAACAAGGTGTTTATTCATTCCATAATAAGGATAACTATCTGGAACTTGTTAATTATCATTTGGCCGAAGAAAAAATAGCAAAAGAATGTGAAAAGGTAGCACTCGATGCCTGGCGCATATTGAATTGTGTGGATGGAGGTAGAGTTGATGTTCGTTATGATGACAATGGTATCTGTAGTTTTATTGAAGTAAATCCATTGGCAGGTTTACATCCTGTTCATTCTGATTTACCCATTTTATCAAGACTCCAAGGAGTCGATTATCATCAGCTTATGGGAATGATTATGGAAGCAGCCATCGAAAGATTAAAAACTGAAGGTCGAATAAAATAAAAAAAACAAAAAAATGAAAAAAGCACTTATCATACACAATAGAATATCTGAAAATGCTTTACAGGATGAACTCGATGTGTTGGAGGAAGCGGATGTGGTTGAACAAGAGTTTAAAAAGCTTGGATACGAAGTGTATCGCGAGGATTTTGATTTAAATATGCAACGTGTTAAAGAATCGATTCAAAAATTGAAACCGGATTTTATTTTTAACCTTGTCGAAACAGTTGACGGAAAAGGATTTTTAAGTTTTATGGCTCCTGCATTATTCGAAAGTTTGGAAATTCCATTTTCAGGATCAGGATCATTTCCATTGTATCTTACATCACATAAAATGCTGGCCAAAGACGCATTTGTAGCAGCAGGAATACCCACAGGCGAATGGTACTCAGCAAACGAAACAGATAACCTAAATCCAACAAAAAGATACATTGTTAAACCATATGGCGAAGATGCTTCAGTTGGTATTTCTGAAGATGCAGTATTTTATGGTAACGACCCCAAACTAAAAGAATATATAGATAATAATAAATCTGCCGGATTCTTTATCGAAGAATATATTCACGGCCGCGAATTTAATATTTCTGTTCTGGGTGGTAAAAAGGGACCTCGCGTAATGCCTCCTGCTGAGATGAAATACCATGAATATCCTGATGATAAACCTTTTGTACTCGGATATAAGGCAAAATGGGACGAAGATTCATTCGAATATCAAAATACACGGCGTACATTTGATTTTTCGGAAACCGATAAACCTCTGATAGAAAAGGTAAGTCAGATAAGTCTTGATTGCTGGAAAAAATTTAACCTTCGTGGATATGTTAGGGTTGATATTCGAGTTGATAAGGATAATAATCCTTTTGTTCTCGAAATTAATGCAAACCCTTGCATCTCGCCTGATGCAGGTTTTTATGTTGCATGCAACCAAGGTGGAGTTGAATTTAGTGAAGTTATCTCAGAAATAATTTATGACGGACAACGATGAAAAAAGAAAGTGTAATTTATAGAACGGATGTTAAAGCATCAGATATTGAAGCTGTAGGAGAAATTGTAAGATCAACTAATTTTTTTAATAGCGAGGAAATTGAAGTCGCTATGGGATTGGTTGAAGAAAGAGTTGAAACAGGCATTGAAAGCGGATACGAGTTTGTTTTTGCAGAAGTTGATGGAAAAGTTGTAGGATACACATGTTACGGACGTATACCTTGCACAAAACATAGTTTTGATTTATATTGGATTGCTATACATCAGGACTTTAGAGGACTAGGAATAGGTAAAGAATTAATGGACAGAACAGAAAAAGTAATTAAAGAAATTGGTGGAATTGGTGTTTATGTAGAAACTTCATCAAAAGAATTGTATCATCCAACACGATCATTTTACTTAAAAATGAATTATATCGAAAAAGCCCTGTTCGAAGATTTTTATGATAAAAACGACGGTAAAGTGGTGTATGTAAAATTTCTCAGCTAAATAAAACACACTTATTTTGAAGTAATCTCTTTCTTATATTATTAGAAAGGGATTTTTTTATTTTTTTAAAGCAGATTATAGTTCAATACAATATAAATTCTAATTTTGTTATTTTTATTAAACTTTTGAGATATAAATTTGTCCAAAGAATTAAGTATAAAGTATTAACTAAATAGTAAATAAAGTGAAAAGATTTTTTTTAATGATGCTGGCAGGTAGTTTTATTATAACCTCCTGCACAAAGAAAGCCGATATCAATCCATTATTGGCTAAATACGATACTCCATTTGAAGTACCACCTTTTGACAAAGTAAAAATTGAACATTTTGCTCCTGCATTTGATTCTGCAATGGCACTGCATAAATCTGAAATGGAAGCCATCTTGTCGAATTCGGAGGAACCAACCTACGAAAATACTATAGAAGCATCCTATTTTGCTGGCGAACTTTTAGGAAAAGTATCAGTTGTGTTTGGTGAATTTATGGGTGTTAATATTAGTGATGAAATACAGGTGCTAGCGCAGGAAATTGTTCCTAAACTTTCAGCACATGGAGACGAAATAAGATTAGATCCAAGATATTTTGAAAGAATAAAAAAAGTGTATGAAAATAAAGACAAGTACAACTTAACAGAAGAGCAACTTTTTCTTTTAGAAAATGATTATAAGAGCTTTATTAGAAGTGGTGCCGATTTACCAGCAGATAAGAAAGAAATCTTAAAAGGCATAAATCAGGAATTATCAAGCCTAACCTTAAAGTTTAGCCAAAATGTTTTAGCTGAAGTAAATAATTTTAAATTAATTGTTGAAAAGAAAGAATATTTGTCTGGCTTACCAGAGGCGTCTATACAGGCTGCTGCTGAAGCTGCAGCAAAAGATAGTCTGGAAGGCAAGTGGTTATTTACCATTCAGAAACCAAGTCTTATTCCTTTTATTAGTTATGCTGACAATCGCGAATTAAGAAAACAAATTTATGATGCATATGTAAACCAAGGTAATCATAACGATGAGTATGATAATAAAGAAATTTTAAAAAATATTTTAAACTTAAGAGTACGCAGAGCTAAGCTTTTAGGATACGAAAATCATGCATCATATGTAACTGAACTAAGAATGGCTCAAAATCCCCAACGAGTTTTTGAATTATTACAAGATCAACTTTGGAATGGTATCTTGCCAAAAGCAATTGAAGAAAAAGCTGCTTTACAAGCAATGATTGACAAAGAAGGTGGAAACTTTAAATTAGAACCACACGATTGGTTTTATTATACCGAAAAATTACGAAAAGAAAAATACGATCTGGACGAAAGTGAAGTAAGACCTTATTTCGAATTAGAAAATGTTCGTCAAGGTATTTTTACCGTAGCTAATAAGCTTTATGGAATTACATTTACTCCTATAGAAGGAATTCCTGTTCCACATCCCGAGACTACTGTTTATGAAGTAAAAGAAGCTGATGGATCCCCACTTGCACTGTTCTTTATGGATATGCATCCTAGACCAAGTAAACGTGGTGGTGCATGGTGCGGAAGCTACCGAGATCATAAATTTACAAAAGATGGAAAAGAAATATATCCATTAGTAAATAATGTTTTGAATGTTACCAGACCATCTGGAGATAAACCTGCTTTATTAAGTATTGACGAAGTAGAAACAATGTTTCATGAATTTGGACATGCTTTGGATGGAATGTTTTCAGAAACATCTTACAATGCTTCATATATTGCATGGGATTTTGTTGAACTACCATCTCAAATAATGGAACATTGGGCTTTTGAACCAGAAGTGTTGAAATTATATGCAAAACACTACCAAACAGGCGAAGTAATTCCTGATGAATTGGTTGCTAAACTAAAGGCAAGTGCTAATTTCAACCAGGGTTTTGGAATGACAGAAGTGTTAGCAGCATCTTTACTCGATATTAAATTTCATATGATGACCGAAGAAGATCCAAATTTGGATGTGATGAAATTCGAAAAAGATTATTTATCAAGCATTGGTTTAATCCCTGAAATATATTCAAGATATAGAGCAACGTATTTTAACCATATTATGGGTGGATACGATTCTGGATATTATTCATATACTTGGGCTAGTGTTCTAGATAACGATGCTTTTCAGGCATTTAAGGAAACTGATATTTTCGATCAGGCAACCGCAAAATCATTCCGCGAAAATGTGTTGGCAAAAAATGGCATTAAAGACGCAATGAAAATGTATGTTGCATTTAGAGGTCGTGAACCAAAAATTGATGCACTTCTAAATAATCTTGGAATAAAATAATTATTAACGCTGGTTACTACCAGCGTTTTTTTTATACTTTAATATTAAAAACCTGCTGCGGAATACTTTTTTTTTACAATATGAGAAAAATGAATTTGGTATCTTTGAGCAGATTCTTTTACGAACTAAACTACTACTATTATGCAAAACATAGAATGGAGTAAACTCCCCTTTGGTTATTTAAAAACCGATTACAATGTTAGATGTTATAATCGTGATGGAAAATGGGGTGAACTCGAGATTTCATCATCAGAATTTATTAATCTTCATATTGCTTCAACTGCAATTCATTATGGTCAACAGGCATTCGAAGGAATGAAAGCATATATGGGTAAAGATGGTAATATTCGTATTTTTCGATGGGAAGAAAATTTTAAACGCCTAGAGCGATCAGCTCATGGTATTTTAATGCAACCTGTTACAAAGGAGTTGTTTAAAGAAGCAATTTTTAAAGCTGTTTTAATGAATAAACGATTTGTTCCTCCTTACGGTACTGGTGCTACTTTGTATATTAGACCATTGCTTATTGGATCTGGAGCAGAGGTTGGTGTAAAGCCTGCAAATGAATATCTGTTTGTTGTATTTGTATCTCCTGTTGGTCCATATTTTAAAGAGGGTTTTAATCCTGTTAAAATTGCTGTTGTTCGCGATTCTGATCGTGCTGCTCCACTAGGTACAGGAAATATTAAAGTGGGAGGCAATTATGCATCAAGCTTAAGAGGTGTTATTAAAGCTAGAGACGCAGGATATTCATCACCGATGTACCTTGATTCTGTTGAAAAAAAATATATTGACGAGATTGGAGCTGCCAATTTCTTTGGAATTAAAAACAATACGTATATAACACCTAAATCTACTTCAGTTCTGCCATCTATTACTAATATGAGTTTAATACAATTGGCTGAGGATTTAGGGTTAAAAGTTGAACGTAGACCGGTTCCAATCACGGAGCTTGAAACTTTCGAGGAAGTTGGTGCCTGTGGTACTGCGGCCATAATTTCTCCTATTGGAGAAATTTATGATATCGACGTAAATAAAAAATATTCGTTCTGCAAAGATGGCAAACCAGGACCTATTTCGACCAAGCTTTATAATAAATTAGTTGGAATACAATTTGGTGATGAACCAGATGTGCACAAATGGATTGAAATCGTTAAGTAACAATAAAAAAGAGGTTGTATCAAAAGCGCGAAAGTTGTTCATTTTTCGACAGGCTCAAAATGACAACGAATTAATAATCAATATGTCACACTGAGCTTGTCGAAGTGTAAACAATAAAAAGGGCTGTTTGAATAAACAGCCCTTTCTTTTTTCTTAAATTATTTTATACAAGTTCTCGCATTTCAATTTTAATACCCGATTCGGCTTCAAAATCTTCAACTTCATCAATCATATCAGGGTCTTCTTTATCATAAAACCAAATTACATTTACCTTTCCACCATTATCTTCATAATCTTTTAATGTTTCTAAAATATCGAGTATACATTTGGTAGAACTGGTATTTAGATAAATAAGTTTTATGTTTAATTCTATTCTCCCTTTTATATTACTAATGTATTCTTTAATCCATGTAGTAAGTGGAAGATAAAACTTATATGTTTCCTCCATATATGATTCACCCGCAATTTCGCATATTCCAGTTCCGGCATCAAAATTTACCTCGGGAAAATAAGGAGTTTCAGGTGAACTTTTTATAGAAATATTTTCCATGTTATATAATAAATTAATTTTTATCAATTTTAACTGTAAGCGATAAATAGGCAAAGCGATCATCTACATCTTCGCACTGATATTCAAGTTTGTTTTGAGATAGCATTACAGCCTGAATAAGACCTATTCTGGCCCCGAATTTTTCACCGGGAGAATTAATTCTTTGTTCTCGTTTTAGTTGTCTTAATTCCATAAGACTCGATGCGTTTATTAAATCACAACGATTGGTAAGAATTTTACTGTCACTTTTTTTAACAAGATTTTTTGTTGTAAACTTAAAATGACTATCAAATTCAACTAAATTTAATTCACCTACACCAATTCTGCTTTCATTGTTAATTAAATGAAAATCTTCAGAGTAATTGGATACATTTTGCGATAACTCGATAAATATTCTAAAAAGCTTTTTATTTGCGTTACCATATGTACTGGTATAGTTTCTGACATTATTGCCGAAAACTGAAATAAGCTCAATATAAAAGGGTCCGCGGTATGTAAGCAATGTTTTATTATTCAAGTTAATATCAAATTTTCCTATAAAAATACTATTTTATTTTTAATCCAATAAATGTTATATCATCTCTTTGTTCTTCACCTTGTTGAAAATTATCAAGTTCTTTTTCGATAATTGTCTTTAAATCTGGTAATTGCTTGTTAGAATTCTGAATAACTAAATCATTTAATCGTTGGGAACCAAATCGTTTTCGATCTGCATTATTTTGATCGGTTAGCCCATCTGATGACAAGAAAACAATATCTTGGCTGTTAATAATAATTTGATGACTAGTAAATTCCTTGTCCCTGTTTTCATTTTTCGATCCGCCAATTGACAATCTGTCCCCTTTAATCTCCTCGATTGCTTTATTCTCATTTCTAAATATAAGCAAAGATCTCTTTGCTCCGGTAAAAATGGCTTTACCTTTGTTTTTAATATCCTCAAAGCATAACAAACAAACGTCCATTCCATCTTCGTTTTCTGTTTCGTTTTGTCGCAACGCTATTATTATTTTATCATTAAGCATCGATAGTATTTTTGCTGGCTCTAAAATGTTTTTCTCAATTACGATTTCATTTAAAAGTCGATTTCCTATCATCGACATAAATGCTCCAGGAACTCCATGCCCAGTGCAGTCTATTGATGCTATATAAACTCGGTCATTAAATTCAACATACCAATAAAAATCGCCCGAAACAATATCCTTGGGCTTATAAATAATAAAAGAATCAAAATGCTTATCAAGTTGTTTTGTTGTAGGTAAAATAGCCTGTTGTATATTTTGTGCGTACTGAATGCTTGAGTTTATTTTTTTATTTTGCAGATCGAGTTTATCTCTTTGCTCTTCGATCTGTGTTTTTTGTGACCTGATTTTGCTGTATAGAAATAGGAGTAAGGCTGCAATTATAAGAATAGCTAAGAAACCATAAATTAAAATACTTCTCCATAAACGTTCTAACTTAAGCTGAGCCTCTTGTGCTTTAATTTGTGATTCCTTTAATTCGAGTTGCATTTTTTGCTCTCGTGTCAATTCTTCGACTACGGCAAGCGAATCTTCGGTAATTTTAAGTTTATCGGTTTGCTTAATTAGCTCTTTTTCAGTTATAGCTTTTTCTTGCTGTGCTTTATTTACCTCACTCGCTGATTGATTTTTTATATCTTTTATCTCCTGATTTTTAATAAACTTGTCGAGGGAAGCAAATAGATCAAAATACTCAATACTTTTTCCTGAATTACCCAGCTTCTGATAATTTTCGGCAATAATTCCATAGAATGTACGCTGTGATTTAATATCAGTTAATTCTTTTGAAATAGAAATCCCTTCAAGCGATGATTTATTAGATTCATCAAAATTACCCGAAAGCTGATAAGTTTGGGCTATATTGATTAATCCGGAAACAATATCACTTTTATTTTTTAAGGATCGGCTAATTGAAAGTCCATTTTTAAAATACTCGATCGCTTTATTGTATTTTTCAGTTTCGCTGTAAATCATACCCAGGTAATTGGTTGCCATTAAAATACCATTGTTATTACCTAAAGATTTATTTATGTCGAGAACATTTTCGAAGTGTTTTATGGCAAGGTCAAAAAATTGATTATTCCAGCATAAAAAGGCTGCTTTATTTGAGTATTCTAATTCGAGATTTTTATTTCCTTCGTTTTTAAATTTAGTTATTTGTTCTTCATAACCAGCTAGTTCAGTTTTTATATTGTCAGGGATTTGCTGACCGAAACTTATTCTGGAGATAAAAAGAAGCAAAACTATATAAGTATAAACTCTATTCACAATTTTAGATTTAAAAGCTAAAGTTATTTTATTTTAAAACCAAAAACAAGTACATCATCAACTTGATCTAAAGTACCAAGCCAATCGATAAAAACCTTTTCGAGCATTTCTTTTTGTTTGTACATTTGTAATTGGTGTATTTCTAATAATACATCCTGAAATCTTTTATATCTGAATTTTTTTCCTGATTCGCCTCCAAATTGATCAGCATATCCATCAGAAAAAAGATAGATCTGATCATTACTTTTAATTTCAATTAAATGATTTGTAAAAGGTTTGTTAAAATTAATATGAATTCCAACTGGCATTCTATCTCCTTTATATTCAATTAGTTCATTATTTCTTATCATATAAAGAGGATTATTAGCACCTGCAAATTCCATTGTTTTATTTGTGCAGTCAACGATACAAAGCGCAATATCCATTCCGTCCTGCGTTTCGCCCATATTGCCCTTTTGATGCAATAAAACCATAATCTTACATCGCAGTTGTTCTAAAATATCACTGGCACTCTTAAAATTATCTTCAGTAATAATGGAATTAAGATAAACTGTGCCAAGCATATGCATTAATGCACCCGATACACCATGACCTGTACAATCTCCAACTGCAAAAATCAGTTTATCTTTGTATCTTTTTATCCAATAAAAATCACCGCTAACATAGCTTTTTGGCAAATGAAATATAAAATAATGATTCTGTAACTCTTCGAATTGAGCAATATCTGGAAAAATTGCATTCTGAATACGGCTGGCATATCTAATATCAGCCATAATCTCATTGTTTTTTTGAGTGATTATATCACGTTGTTTGAGGGTGCTGTTGTGTTGTATTTCAATATGATTGTTTTTTATCTCAATTTCATTTTGTTTTTGCTCAAGCGACTTAAATGTAGTTAAAAACTTAATGGCAGTTTTTATTGCCGACAATAAAGCAATCTCAGAGAATGGCTTCTGAAGATAACTAATAACTCCTGTATTATATATTTGTTCAATATTTTTTCCTTGCGAAATAGCTATTACCGGTATATTTATCCTACTCATCAAATCAGTTAATAAAACAATATTGTCTGCTTTTGGATAATCAATATCTGCAATGATTAAATCTGGTGAGTAATTAATTATTTGATGATGTAGATTGGTGTAATCAGAGATTGTAAAAATAGTAAAATCAGGAAATGCTTTATAGAGAACCTCATTATGGTGTGCAAGCTCATCAACCAATGGGTTAATTAGTAACAAAGTATATCCCATAATCATTTTTTGGTTTAAACAGGGAAATTTAGAGAAAATAGTAAATATTCTTTTTTATTTGCCCGATTATTTAGCAATAATAAGCATGATAATTGAATTTTTATTAATTTGTTCTGTAGATTTTGGCAATCATATTAAAAAAATGCATGAATGAATGATTTATATATTCAAAAAAATTATACTTTTAACAATTAACAATTCTTTTCAATCAATCATCTATGAGTTATAAAATAGTAGTATCTGATGATAATAGCGAAACTATTTCGCAATTGCATGATTTACTTATAGATGAAATAGATGATTTACAGATTTTCCCCATCAATAAAGAAGATATTTATACTAAATCCTTAGAAATTAATCCAAATATTGTATTGGTTTGTCCCAAAACGCTTGTAAGGAATGGTATTGATAGCATTATATCGCTAAAACAAAACAAAACAACTCAAAATATTCCAGTACTAATTATTTCAGAATATTCACCTATCATTAATTTGGATCGCATTTTTGAATATGGTATTGTGGATATAATCCGAAAACCATTTATAAAAGAAGAACTCCTTTTACGATTTGATGCAGCTTTAAACCGAAGCGAATTTCAACACGATATTTATATTGAACACGAAATATTACGTGAGCTATCTATTGTAGCAAAGCGAACAGCAAACAGTGTTATAATTATAAGTTTTGATGGAATAATTGAATGGGTTAATGAAGGTTTTGAAAAAATGTATGGATTTACATACAGCGAGTTTAAAGAAAAATTTGAGATAGATATTTATAATGCCAAAGCAAACCCCAAATTAAACGATGCGATTCAAAAATGCAAAGAAGGTTATGAAAGCGTTGTGTATGAAAATAAGTGGATAACTAATTATGAAACACCTATCTGGATTCAAACTACCTTAACTCCAATTCTGAATGAACAGAACGAGATAATTAAATTTGTTGCCATTGAATCAGATGTTTCTGCATTAAAAGAGATCGAAGAAAGACTCGAAGCAAAGAACGAACGGTTAGTTTCTTTAACTGAGAGTCTCGAAAAAACAAACGAATTGCTTCAAGCACAAAGAGAGAAGTCGGATGAGCTATTATTAAATATTCTTCCTGCTGAGATTGCGAACCAATTAAAGAAAAAGGGTTCGGCGCGATCCAAACAATATAAAATGGTTAGTATTCTCTTTACTGATTTTAAAGGATTTTCGAAACTCGCCGGTACAATACCAAGTCAGGATCTTATTGCCGAATTAAACATTTATTTCCAGAAATTTGACGAAATTATTGAAGGGCATTTTATTGAAAAAATAAAAACTATTGGTGATGCCTACATGTGCGCTGGCGGATTACCTTTAACAAACAGAAGTAACCCTATTGATGTGACCATTGCAGGACTTAAAATACAAAAGTTTATTAAAGAGTACGCCGAACTGAAGAAAGCAAATAATGAGGAAGGATGGCAGCTTAGAGTTGGTATTCATACTGGCGAAGTAATTGCAGGAGTTATTGGGAAAAAGAAATTTGCCTATGATATTTGGGGCGATGCTGTTAATAGAGCTGCAAGAATGGAGCAACTTGGACAAATTGGAAGGGTTAATGTTTCAGGAGATACCTACGAATATATTAAAGACTTTTTTGATTGTACCTACCGTGGTAAAATAGAAGTGAAAAACAATATGGACCTTGATATGTATTTTGTCAACAGGCTTAAACCTGAATTCTCTGAGGATGCAGAAGGTACAGAACCAAATGCCGAATTCTTAAAAATACTTGCCAAATACTAGTACCAAATTGTATAAAACAATTTTTATAAATAAAATTCTTAATAAGGTCTAATTGGATTTTGTGCTATTAATATAGTTCACCTGATCAGCTAATTGTTTTATAAGGCAAAGCATACCTAACATCATTACAAGACAATCATAACCCAGCTTGGTAAAGTCGTTCAATATTGTTTTATCAGCCTCTAGATAGATATATCGTTGAGTTAAAAATAGCACACTTATTAAAACTACAAGTATAACAGCTGCAAAATAAATAATGAATAACCGTTTTACTATTTTAGGATTTGACAAATCTCTTTTCTGTTTATCAGTAATCTTTGTTGTATCACTAAGGCTTGCAAAACACATCATTATACCTGATAAATAAATTATTTTTCCAACTATAATCTGAGGATTCTCAGGTTGGCCAATAAATACATAAAACATAAGGCTTACCATCCATACTAAAAAGAACCATCTTAGGTAGCTTAATTTATGCAGAATATCTATTATTTTCATAACAATTGTCTTTTAAAAATTTCAAAGAGAACTATAAAAGCATTTCGCTATTAAAATTTACTGGTAAAAACTGTTTGATGCTTTCTGCCGAAGTTATTTTGTTCTGTCCGTAAAGAAAGACTTTAATTGAAGTGTTAGATCTCTTTTCACTTTCGAGCATAACCTGTAAGCAAGATCCACATGGGGGTATCGGGTCTTTTGTAAACCCGTTATCAGTAAATGCTGCAACGGCAATAGCCTTAATCGATTTATCAGGATATTGGGCATTTGCATAAAAAATTGCAACTCGCTCAGCACACAAACCCGAAGGGTAGGCAGCATTTTCCTGATTATTTCCTTGTATTATGATTCCATTTTCTAATAAAACAGCAGATCCAACTTTGAATTTAGAGTAAGGTGCATATGCTTTCTCAGCGGCTTTTTTTGCATTGTTAATTAATTCTTCATAAATATTTTCAAGTTCGGCAGAAGAATTGTAGTCTGTAAGTACAGATATTATTTCTCGTTTTTTCATTGACAATTTATTTGGTTATGTCTGGTTTCAATTGATGTTATAAAACGATTATTCTATATTTGTTCAAAATAACAAAAAAAAACTGAATTCTTAATATATAGATCATTTATAGGCAAATAAATACAATAAAAAGCAAAACAGGTTAGAATGAAGAAAATTTTTCTATTAGTAATTCCAATTCTGGTTATCTCTTGCAAAGGTACTCAGAAATCAGCAAATCAATCAAATGCAGTATATATTACTCAAGATAGACAATCATATATTATAACATATAAGGATTTGGCAGTCAGGGAGATGAATAGATGTGGAATACCAGCAAGTATTACACTGGCACAAGCCATTTTAGAGTCAGATAATGGAAGTAGCACTCTCGCCCGAAAAGCGAATAATCATTTTGGAATAAAATGCCATAATGGATGGACAGGAGGTAAGATTTATCATGATGATGATAAACGAGGAGAATGTTTTAGAAAATATACAAATGTGTACGATTCGTACCACGATCATTCTGATTTTATTGTAAATGGCAGCCGATACAGATTCTTGTTCGAGTATAGTTCTTCTGATTACAAATCGTGGGCAAAAGGTTTGCAAAAGGCCGGCTATGCTACAAACAACAGTTATGCATCTATGCTTATTAAAATTATTGAGGATAATCAGTTATATCTTTATGATTCCGGGTTAACACCAAATGTTGATGAAGACCAGAAACCCGATTCGCAATTTATAAATTTGGGTAATGTGGACAATTTTAAAATCCAGTTGAACCGACATACTATTTATGAGAAAAACCGTATCGATTATATCATTGTTAAAAAAGGAGATACATTTTCATCTCTTACCGAAGAATTTCAGAAAATTAACTGGGAGTTACCTAAATATAATGAGTTACCGCAAAATACTACTCTTATCGAAGGCCAAATAATATATCTTCAACCTAAACGTAATAGTGCTGAGCACGGCAAGGATTTTCATACTGTAAATCAAGGCGAAACGATGCATTCTATATCTCAGTTTTATGGAATTAAGATTAAGAAACTATACGAAAAAAACAGGATGAAGGAAGGTACAGAACCTGAGCCTGGGGAAAAACTATGGTTAAGAAAAACTAAGCCTGAAACTATTGAAGAACCCAAAAAAGTAGAACCAGAAATTATAGAATTTGATACAGAAGAGTAAACCTATATCAGTTCGCACAACTCTATTTTCTGAAATCCTCTAAGAAATTCATTAATTAATAATGGTTTTTTACCTGCTTGTTGTAGCTTAATGATATTTATAAAACCATCTGCTACTGCAATTTTAAGATAGTTTTTTTTATCTGTTAAAATACTACCTTCAGCATACGAATGATTCGAAGGTTCTTTAGTTGTATCGAATATTTTAAACGCAATAATTTCTCCATCAGCTGTTTTTAGTTCTGTCCATGCAGCAGGGTAGGGGCTTAAACCTCTTATGTGGTTATAAACCGAATCCACATTATTGCTCCAGTTTATTCGACAGTTATCTTTAAAAATCTTTGGTGCAGTTTTAATTTTTTCACCGGGTTTAATAAATTCTGATTGGTTAAGCTGTGGGTATTTGCCTTTTATTATTGCATCAACAGTTTTAATAACAAGTTTTGCTCCTGCTTCCATTAGTTGGTCGTGCAATAAACCTGCATTATATTTTTCATCAATTTCAATTTCTTCTCTAAAAACGATATTTCCTGTATCAATCTCATGTTTTAAGAAGAAGGTTGTAAGTCCTGTTATTTGTTCACCATTTATGATTGCCCAGTTAATCGGCGCAGCACCTCTGTATTGGGGTAAAAGAGAAGCATGCAAATTAAAATCAGCATTTAAATCGGAGAGTTGTCTAACAAATAATGGATCTTTAAATTTTTCAGGTTGTAAAATGGTTAAATTTTGCACTTTTGCGTACTGCTTTACTGCTGATTCCTGCACTTTTTGTCCTCTTCCAGCAGGCTTATCGGGATTTGTAACCACACCAACAATATTATAATCCTGCTCAACAAGCATTTTTAGAGGGGTAACTGCAAACTCAGGTGTGCCCATGTAAACTATCCGCAAATCCTTTTTATCCATTTAAATACACATTATTTTCCGAACAAATGTATAAAATTTTATATTTATATTTTTTTAATTGAATCATCTTAAAAGAGATTATGAAAGCCAGATTTAATTTAACAAGTTTTATTAGTATCGGTTTATTGTTTTCATTTTTGATAATGCTATTTTCCGGGATCATTTTATTTATTGCTCCCGAAGGTAGCATATCGCGATGGATGGGATGGAAAGTTCTTGGTTTAACTAAGAGTCAGTGGGAAAATCAGCATTTAAATCGGAGAGTTGTCTAACAAATAATGGATCTTTAAATTTTTCAGGTTGTAAAATGGTTAAATTTTGCACTTTTGCGT